>NZ_JAFEJP010000027.1:0-8221 GCF_018555355.1 Bifidobacterium sp. SO4 | reverse complement strand
TAGCGTTCCCGCCTCGCCTCGCACATAAGACCCCGACTCGCGTACTCCACGCCCTCGAAAACCCACCTGCCCATACATGACTCCCGCCACCCGGCCAAGCGTTGCAACGATCACTAGAACCCGCCCCGTTCCCGGCGTCCCTGAGAGGGGGCGGGAACAGCCGATATAACTATTTCCTATAACGACACCCAGCACTTTCTTATGGGCTTGAAACGCCGATGGTTTGATACCCTAATCGGGTTACGAACGCATACATTGGAGGATTCATGTCCACTCTGACTTCCGTCTCCGGCTTCCCGCGCATCGGGCAGAACCGCGAACTGAAGAAGATCATCGAAGGCTACTGGAAGGGCGCCAACGACCTCGCCGCCGTCAAGGCCACCGCCGCCGAACTGCGCGCCAAGCACTGGAAGCTGCAGCAGGCCGCCGGCATCGACCTGATTCCCAGCAACGACTTCAGCTACTACGACCAGATGCTGGACACCGCCATCCTCCTCAACGTGATCCCCAAGCGCTACGAGCGTCTGGCCTTCGAAAACCCGGAGGACACGCTCTTCGCCATGGCCCGCGGCTATCAGGGCGACAAGGGCGACGTGACCGCCCTGCCGATGAAGAAGTGGTTCACCACCAACTACCACTACCTGGTGCCCGAGGTCGAGCCCGGCGAGGAGATCAAGCTTAACTCCACCAAGCCGTTCGACGAGTTCAACGAGGCCAAGGCCCTCGGCATCCTCACCAAGCCGGTGCTCATCGGCCCGTACACTTTCCTCAAGCTGGCCCGCACCGACCAGGCCACCGAACTGGAGTACGACAAGGGCCTGGTCAACGCTGTGGCCGCCGTCTACGCCGAAGTGCTCACCAAGTTCAATGAGCTCGGCGCCCAGTGGCTGCAGCTCGACGAGCCCTACCTGGTGCTCGACAAGGAGCCGGGCGACGTGGAGCTCTTCAAGACGCTCTACACCAAGATCCTGGCCGCCAAGGCCGGCGTCAAGGTGCTGCTCAACACCTACTTCGGCCACATCGCCGACGTGTACGAGACCGTGAACCTGCTTGGCTTCGACGGCATCGGCCTGGATCTCAACGAGGGCCGTGAGGAGAACCTCGAGGCCGTGGCCAAGTACGGCGTCGCCTCCGGCACTACCATCTTCGCCGGCGTGATCAACGGCCGCAACATCTGGCGCAACAACTACGCCATCTCCCTCGGCCTCGTGGACGCCCTCAAGCAGGTCACGCCGAACGTGGCCGTCTCCACCGCCTCCTCCCTGTTGCACGTGCCGTTCAGTACCGAAGGCGAGACCGGCATCCCGGCCGATGATCTCAAGCACTTCGCCTTCGCCGTCGAAAAGCTCGGCGAGCTCAAGGAAGTGGCCGTCCTCGCCGACGCCACCGAGGACGAGAAGAAGGCCTCCGCGGCCCTCGCCGCCAACCAGGCCCTGTTCGACGGCACCCGCGTGGCCGCTGATCAGGCCGTCGCCGACCGCGTCAACGGCCTGACCGCCGACGACTACGTGCGCCAGCCCGCCCGTGAGGAGCGCCAGAAGCTCCAGCGCGAGGCCCTCGGCCTGCCGCTGCTGCCCACCACCACCATCGGCTCCTTCCCCCAGACCAAGGAGGTGCGCGCCGAGCGTGCCAAGCTGCGCAAGGGCGAGATCACCAAGGAAGCCTACGACGAGTTCATCAAGGCCCAGATCGACGCCTGCATCAAGCACCAGGAGGAGATCGGCCTGGACGTGCTGGTCCACGGCGAGTTCGAGCGCAACGACATGGTCGAGTACTTCGGCCAGAACCTCAACGGCTTCCTGTTCACCAAGAACGCCTGGGTCCAGTCCTACGGCACCCGTTGCGTCAAGCCCCCGATCGTCTGGGGCGACGTCTCCCGCGCCAAGCCGATCACCGTTGAGTGGTCCGCGTACGCCCAGTCCCGCACCGACCATGTGATGAAGGGCATGCTCACCGGCCCGGTGACCATCCTCAACTGGTCCTGGCCGCGTGAGGACATCACCCACGAGGAGCAGACCAAGCAGCTGGCCCTCGCCATCCGCGACGAGGTGCTCGACCTCGAGGCCGCCGGCATCAAGGTGATCCAGATTGACGAGGCCGCCCTGCGCGAGAAGCTGCCGCTGCGCAAGTCCGATTGGCACGTCAAGTACCTCGACTGGGCCGTGCCCGCCTTCCGTCTGGTGCACTCCGCCGTGAAGCCCACCACCCAGATCCACACCCACATGTGCTACTCGGAGTTCAACGACATCATCCGCGACATCGACGCGATGGACGCCGACGTGATCTCCTTCGAAGCCTCCCGTGGCGATCTGGTGGTGCTCGACGCCATCCACGACGCCCACTTCGAGACCGAGGCCGGCCCGGGCGTCTACGACATCCACTCGCCGCGCATCCCCTCCGAGCAGGAGATCGAGGACCGCATCTACGAGATTCTCAAGAAGATGGACGTCGAGAAGGTCTGGATCAACCCGGACTGCGGTCTGAAGACCCGCGGCAACGCCGAGACCTGGCCGAGCCTGGAGCATCTGGTGGCCGCCGCCAAGGCCGTGCGCGCCAAGCTCGCCAAGTAGTAGCTGGACACGTTAAATAGGTTATCGGCTCCCCTCTTTGAGGGGAGCTGTCGCCGTAGGCGGCTGAGGGGAGTCGGGGCGATTAGCTCATGACGCTCCCCTCAGTCAGCTTCGCTGACAGCTCCCCTCAAAGAGGGGAGCCGCATTATGTCGCAATTGTGCTAAGGAAGCAACATGCATACCCCGATGTTTTCGCTGGAGGTGTTCCCGCCGAAGCGCAACGCCCCGGTCGGCACCATCTATGACACGCTCGACGGGCTCGAAGGCCTGGATCCCGACTTCATCTCGGTGACCTACGGCCACGGCACACACACGGACCGCACGGCCACCGCGCGCATCGCCAACACCATCCGCCAGGAATACCATATCCCGGCCGTGGCCCACCTGACCGCCCTTTACTCCGACAAGGCGAAAGTGGATGAGGCGCTCGACATGTTCGAACAGGCCGGCGTGGAGGCGGTGCTCGCCCTGCGCGGTGACTACATCGAGGGGGAGGAGACCGTCGGCGTCTTCCCGCACGCCAGCGACCTCGTGGCCTACATCCGCGAACGCAAGCCCGAGCTCAAGGTGTTCGGCGCCTGCTATCCGGAGGGCCACTACCAGTCCGCATCGCTGGACGAGGACATCGAGCATCTGAAAATCAAGGTGGACGCGGGCGTCACGCACCTGATCTCCCAGCTATTCTACGACAACGACGACTTCTACCGCTTCCTTGACAAGGCCCGTGCAGCCGGCATCGACGTGCCCATCGAGGCCGGCATCATGCCGGTTCGCGGAGCCAAATCCGTGCGCCGCATGGCCGAACGCAACGCCTCGCGCATCCCGGACCATCTTGCCGCCATGCTCGACCGTTGGGAAGGCAACGCCGAAGCCCTGCATGCGGCCGGCATCGCCTACGCCTCCCAGCAGATCGCCGATCTGGTGGCCCACGGCGTGGACGGCATCCACCTGTACTCGATGAACCACGCGGCCACCACCCGCCGCATCTGGCGCAACGTGGAACCGCTGTTCACCGTCGACTGACGAAGGTATCGGCCATAGGACCGATACACTGTTTTCCGCCGCCTCTCGGCAGCTCGTTCGGCTACCCCTCAGTCGGCTTTGCCGACAGCTCCCCTGTCAAGGGGAGCCGAGGAGCGTGTATTCTCTGATTTCCGCCAGACTGACGCGAAACACCGCCGCAGACCGGTTACACTGGAATTCCATGGAGCTAAAGACGACGTTCAATCCCAGCGCAATGGACCTCATCCGGGCGGGCCTGCAGGATCTCGACAAATCCCGCACGCTGTTCGACCAGCTCAAGGCGGACGGCATCCCCGACGAACGTCGTGCGGAACTGCTGGGCATGCTGGCCCACGCCTGCGACCCGGACGTGGCCTTGCGCAACTTTGTGGACATCGTCAACGCCATGCAATCCAGCGGCCGCGACCTGAGCCGCGTGATGCCTGACGGCGCCGCACTCAAGCGCCTCATCACCGTGCTCGGCGTCTCGGACGCCATGGGCAAGTTCATGCGCTTCAAGCCGGACCTCGTCGAGGCCGCGGCGGTGGACAACTGCGAAAGCCACCTGTTCAACCATGCCCAGCGTCGCGCGCACCTGCTCAGGGCGGTAGGCGCGGACCCGGACGAACCGGCGCATCCGGTGGCCACCAAGGACCTGGCCGAGGCGGCCACGGCCTTGCGCGCCAGCTATCGCAAGCAACTGGCCGCCATCATCGCCCAGGATGCCGTGGCGGACGACCCCACCGCCATCCAGCCGACCATCAGCCGTGAACTGTCGGATCTCGCCGACGCGGCGCTCGAAGGCGCGCTGGCCATCGCCCGCCACGAAGTGCCTGACAGCGAGCATGTGCGCTTCACCGTCATCGGCATGGGCAAGCTCGGCGCCCAGGAACTGAACTACGTCTCCGACGTGGACCTCATCTACGTGGTCGAACCGGCGGACAAGGAGACCGACCACCAGACGCTCATCCGCGTGGGCACCAAAATGGGCACCATGCTGCAGCGCGTCTGCCAGTCCGCCATCATGGGCGTGGCCGAACAGCCGTTGTGGCAGATCGACGGGGGACTGCGCCCCGAGGGCAAGGATGGCCAGCTGGTCCGTGTGCTCGAATCACACAAGACCTACTACGAGCAGTGGGCCGAGAACTGGGAGTTCCAGGCCCTGCTCAAGGCCCGTCCTGTGGCTGGCGACCCCGACCTCGGCAAGGCGTACATGGACATGACCCGCCCGTTCGTCTGGACGGCCTCCAAACGCAAGAACTTCGTCTACGACTGTCAGAAGATGCGCCAGCGCGTCGAGAACCTCATCCCCGCGCCCCTGAAGGATCGTGAGATCAAACTCGGCCGCGGCGGCCTGCGTGACGTGGAATTCACCGTGCAGATGCTGCAGCTCGTCCACGGCCGCACCGACGAATCGCTGCGCACCAGCAACACGCTCGACTCGCTGCAGCGTCTGTCCGAAGGCGGCTACATCTCCCGCAAACAGGCCGTGCGCATGTCCAAGGACTACCGGTTCGAGCGTGTGATGGAGCATCGCCAGCAGATCTGGTCCCTCAAGCGCACGCACCTGTTCCCGGATCTCGGCCGCGCTTCGGTGGGCGGACTGGAGAAGAAGCGCGACATCGACGTGGACGAGCTCAACCGGAACCAGGAGCTGCGTCGTCTCGCCCGCGCGTTCGGCCTGCACCCGGAGGAGCTCGTCGAAAAGTACGACGACGTGCGCCGTGAGGTCCGTCACCTGCATCTTGACATCTACTACCGTCCGATGCTGCCGGTCAACGCCCAGCTTGAGGACGACCAGATCAACCTGAGCGTCGAAGTGGCCCAGGAGCGTTTCGCATCCATCGGCTTCGGCGATCCGCAGGCCGCCATCCGCCACGTGCAGGCGCTCACCGCCGGCGTGGGCCGAGCGGCCAAGATCAACCGCATCATCCTGCCCGCCGTGCTGCAGTGGCTGGGCGAGGGCCAGAACCCGGACATGGGTCTGCTCAACTGGCGCAAGCTGGAGGAGAACTTCGGCACCGACTCCAGCTACCTCGGCTTCCTGCGCGACTCCACTTCGGCGGCGCAGCGCCTGTGCCACATCCTGTCCAACTCCCGATTCCTGGGCGACGCGCTCAACAAGTCGGTCGAATCCATCAGCTGGCTGGGCGATGATGACGATCTTAAGGCCCGCACGCGCGAGGCGCTGGACGTGCAGACGCACTCCGCGCTGGAGCGGTTCGGCTCCAGCATCAACGAATTCGCCAACTCCGTGCGTGCCATGCGCCGTCACGAGATCGAACGCATAGGCTTGGCCTGGATGAGCGGCGTCATGACCGACGATGCCAGCCTCAAGGCCATGACCGACGTGTACGACGCCATCATCGATGCCTCCCTGACCTGGGCCGTGCGCCGCCAGACCGCCGCGTTCGGTGCGAACCATGCGCCGGCGAGCCTCGCCGTCATCGCCATGGGCAGATACGGCGGTCGTGAGGTGAACTTCAGCTCCGACGCGGACGCGATCCTCATCTACCGGCCGGCCGACGACGCGGACGACGCACAGGCCAATGCCTTCGCCAAGAAGGTGGTGGAGGATCTGCGCAACATCCTGCAGGGACCCACCACGCTCGAGCCCAAGATCGAACTCGATTTGGATTTGCGGCCGGAAGGCAAGAACGGGCCGATCGTGCGCTCGTACGCCTCCTGCGAGGAGTACTACGAGTCGTGGTCCTCCACTTGGGAGAGGCAGGCACTGCTGCGCGCCCGGTATGCGGCGGGCGATGCCGAACTCGGTCGCGATTTCCTCATCAACATCGCCGACCCGCTGCGCTATCCGGTTACGGAACTGACCGAAACCGAGTTGCAGGACATCCGCCGGCTCAAGGCCCGCATGGAGGCCGAGCGACTGCCGCGCGGCGTGCGCCGCGAGCGTCATCTGAAACTCGGCAAGGGCGGTCTTTCCGATGTGGAGTGGACCGTGCAGCTCATGCAGTTGCAGCATGCCGGGGACATCCGCGACCTCCGGGTCAACGGCACCTTGGAGGCGCTGGATGTGCTTGAGGCCAAGAAACTCATCAGCCCGGTGGACGCCATCCAGCTGCGCAAGGCATGGACGCTGTGCACCGCGGCCCGCAACGGCAACTACCTGTGGTCCGGCCGTGCCAACCAGGCGGACATCCTTCCGGACGACATGTACTCGCTCGGCGGCATCGCCGTATACCTCGGTTACGGCGCGCATCGCGGCCAGCACTTCGAAAACGACCTGTTGGGCGTCATGCGCAAATGCCGCGACGTGTGCCAGCGGCTTTTCTACGGTCAGATCGAGGAGGCCGCACAACAGCCGTCGTCGCCGCGTATGCACGTGATCGCTCCGAGGCTCGTCGAGAACCGTCGCCGCGCCCAGCGGTAGGGAAGGCGGTGTGCGTATGGTTGTGGCGACTCGTCCTGCTCCTCCCACATCGCAGATCGTGGTCGGCATCCTCGAACTGCTGGATGGCCATACGGATCGCGAGCACGGGGTGAGTGCTGCTTGGATCGCCGAACAGCTCGGGGTGACCGAGAAGACCGTGCGTGGGCATCTGCATACGTTGGAGGGGATCCAGCCGTTCGGGCGCAGGGTCGGGCGGATCATGCGCCGTGACCTGGAGCATGCGGAGAGCGCCGATCCGAGACCGGGCTGGTATATCGAGCCCGTGTTCGATACCGCGCAGATGCGGTTGCTTGCGGATGGGGCGGTCATTTCCCGTTCGGATGGCGATTATCTGCGTGATCTGATCGCCAAGGTGTATTCGTTCGCCGGCCGTTCCGGGCAGGTCGACGACATGGGTGAGCCGCGTACGCCGCGCAACTACAACCGTGAGTTCCTCAACAACATCGAGCTGTTGAACGACGCCATCGACCATGAGAGGGCCATCGGCTTCCATTACTGCACGTACGATGTGGACGGTTCGCTCGTGCCGCGACGCGACGCGCAGGGCCATGTGAGGGAATACCGTGCGGACCCGTACCGGCTGATGTACCGGAACGGCAAGTACTACCTGATCTGCCACATGCATTCATACGAGAGCCTGTCCTACCTGCATGTGGAGCGTATCCGCGACCTGAGGGTCGACGGGGCCGACCATTCGCTCGAGCGGACGCTCGAGAGCCTCAACCCTCATCCGGGTGTCCCGTTCGATTTGGACCGTCATATGGGGGAGCGGCCCTATCCGATGAGCGAGGCGGCCGTGCCCGTTCATTTGAGGATCCGGAAGACGCTGGAGCCCGTCTATGACTGGTTCGACGACGCCAAGGTCACGCGGCTTGACGGGGACGTGTACGACGTGTGGGTCACGGCCAACGAGTACGCCGTCCTGTGCTGGGCCCTGCAGTACGCTGCGACCAAGCTCATCGAGGTGCTGTCCCCGCAATCCCTGCGCGATTCCCTGCGTGATACGGGCGAGTACCTCGCGGGGCTTTACGCCGGAGCCGTGTAGGGATCATCGGCTTATGGCCAACCACGTAATACATCGTAATACATGCGCATATATGGACTGTGGCCCGCGACGTGCCTCACGTTTTTTGAGCGCGAAATGGGTAGTGGTGCCTCACCTGGAGTGAGCGCGAAACCGGGTTGGTCTGTTTGGCTTGTCGTATGGAAGACAGGATCAGCATGGCGACGAAGCGGC
>NZ_JAFEJP010000026.1:0-13643 GCF_018555355.1 Bifidobacterium sp. SO4 | reverse complement strand
TGCCGCTTCGTCGCCATGCTGATCCTGTCTTCCATACGACAAGCCAAACAGACCAACCCGGTTTCGCGCTCACTCCAGGTGAGGCACCACTACCCATTTCGCGCTCAAAAAACGTGAGGCACGTCGTCCACGTGCTGTAGCAGGAGCACACAATTACACTGTAAGTGTCAGTGAGACTTCCAATTTGATTGCGAATGGTTGGCGTGACGAGGGCATCGGCTGGTACGCCGTTGGGGCCGGTTCTCCGGCTCCGGCGGAACCGGATCCCACTCCGAAGCCTACCCCGAAACCGACGCCTACCCCGACGCCTACGCCGACTCCGAATAAGCAAGTCACGCCAGGCGCGTATTGCAAGAAGAGCCAGGTCGGTCAGCGGGGCACTGCGTATGGCAAGATATATGTTTGCTCGTATCGTACCGGTAACAAGATTCCGCACTGGTATCCAGTTGGATGATTGTGAATAGTTTGAGAGGGAGGCCGCATATGTGGCCTCCCTCTCAAACTATATGCCAATACCAGTTCTACTGGGCAGGGCTTGCATCGTCATAGCCTCCCCATTCGTTTTGGCGGGCCCAGATTTGCTGGTTTTCGTGGCAGTACATGAGTTCCTTGGTCCGCTCAAGCTCGTCTTCCACCAATTTACGCTGAATGCGCAACACTTCGGAGATGATTTGCAGTGCCACGCAGAACGCTGAGAGCATAATCAGTGCCACGCCTGCGAGCATTGACTGCAGGTGCCCCGACGAGGAACCCGAGAAGAAATAGAATAGGTATCTCACGAATGGGATTAGGCCCAATACGCCGAAGATGATTGCCGCCCATTTGAAGATCACGTTTGCTTTGAACATCAGGAAGCTGCGAATGATCGCGCCGCCGGATTTGGCCATATGCTCGAAAATATTATGGAACAATCGCGATTCACGTGTTTTGGGATTCGTTCTGATGGCATATGAGGTGATGGCGATGCGCTTGTTTCCAGCTTGGATAATCGTCTCCATGCAATAGCTGAATTCGGTAACGATGTTGAGCTTGAGCAATGAATTCTTGGAGTAAGCGCGAAAGCCGCTGGCCGCATCCGGGATATGTGTTCCCGCCGCAAGATTCACCACCCACGAGCCAAATGCCTGCATGCGGCGTTTGAACCAGCTGAATTCCTTGATGGTCGCGGTCTGACGGTCTCCTACTACGATATCCGCTTCATGCCGCAGAATCGGTTGTACAAGGTCTCCGATGGTTTCGCTGGGGTACTGGTTGTCTCCGTCGGTGTTCACTACGATATCGGCACCATGCTTGAGGGCATAGTCCACACCATCGCGGAACGCGCGTGCAAGCCCCATAGGTTTGGCATGATGGACGAAATGATGCACGCCGAGTGACCGGGCAACCTGCACGGTTTCATCGGTGCATCCGTCATCGATAATGAGTAATTGCACATCATCAACGCCGGGAATCGTCTTGGGCATTTTTTTGAGCACCAATGGCAAGGTCTGCTCTTCGTTCAGGCAAGGGATCTGTATGAAGACACGCATGGGGTTCCTTTTCGGTGATTCGGGCTCAACAGTCTCATATGGTACTCAAATGATTCAACCTGTGGGTTGTCAAACTGTGGCATGTATTATCGCCCTATTCACCACGAAAACGCGGAAAATATAGGGTATGGCATGGTTATGCAGGGGAATGTGAGATTGGAAGATCATCGGAATCGTGACGTGCGGTTTGAATTGCTGCGCATATTGGCGATGTTCCTGATTGTTCTTTGTCATCTGGTCGCTCATAGCGGCTGGCATCTGGAGGAATTGCCGGGTTGGAAGGGCACCGTGTTCATGGCGGTGGACAATTATGCCGGCCAGACTGGTGTTGCTCTGTTTCTGCTGATTTCTGGCTATTTTCTTGTGAAGAAACAATTCTCGTGGTGGCGCATTGCAAGAACCATGATTCAGACATGGTGTTACAGCGCGGTACTGGCCTTGTTGATGTATGTGGTATCGGAATTTACGCCGTATTTCCAGTGGATTGCCGGCAGCTTCAGTAACGGAGCGATTGCACATTCGCTTGTGCTGCTTCTGCTGCCTACGCTGAATGGCGAATATTGGTTTATTACAGCATACGTATTGACGTTGTTGATTTCGCCGTTCCTGAATATGGTGCTGCGGTCTGCGTCACGCAAACAATTGCTGGCACTGATTGGTTTCCTTGCCTTCCTGAGTGTTATGCCGTACATCTCTTTCCACCCCGAAGGTCCTCACGATGCCTTCTACTGGACTCCGCTGACCTATGCTCTGACGTTGTATATCGTTGGGGGCTGGATCCGACTGTATGGGTTCGGTGCCGTAAGAATTCGTGTTTGGCATCTTGTCGCCTATGCGATTGTGTCTTTCGTGGTGCTTGTCTGTCTTCTTCAGCTCTGGAGAAGCCAATCGTACGTCTCGCTGTTTTTTGTGTGGAATCCGAAAAGAATCTATGGCAGTTTCCCGATTCTCCCGGTGCTTTTGAGTGCGGGAATGGTGGGATTTGTCGCTGGCAGCGGCGCGAATTCGATATCTTCGGCTGATGGGGCAAAAGGGAGGATGATTGCTTCGGCTGCTTCGGCGATGTTCGGAGTGTATCTGATTCATCAGCACGCGCTGATGTCATCGGCGGTTTGGTATTTTGCGGACAAGGCAACGGTGCATACGTCAATGTCGATCATTTCGCTGGCCGGACTGTTTGTTGCGACATTGCTGATCATGTTCATGGCATTGACGGCCGCGTCTCTACTATTTGACCGTTTGATTACATATCCGGTCCAAGCACTTGTTCGCCGTTTAATTGAGCGTATGAGCCATGCTGGTAAATCGCTCTAGAATGTCGTCAGCCTCCGCAGACTGTAAGCCTGCGGAGGCTGACGACACCGCGATGTCCCGAAAAAAGTAATGCGTTTGCGCTACGCATTACAACTGCAGGTATAAAACCGTGCTCGCACACAAATCTTACGCCTAGAACAGACAGTAAGGCTATTCGTGGACATGATTGTGTAAATCCAGCGAAGTCGAATGTCTGGCGTGTCGAGACCGATGAGTGGTTTGGTTTCAGCCCGTCCTGCGCGACACGCCGAGGTTATGGTTTTTGCTTATAGGCCGCAGCGGTTCACTGGGCATTCCAGGAACGATGACGGGTTGGGAGCGTGATGCTGCTGCCCGAGGAGAAGGTTCGAGAAAGTACGTATTTTCCAAGGAAATTGGAGAGATAAGAGAGAGGAACAATATCCAAAGACTGGGAGCATGCTGTAAGTGCACTTAAGGATTTAGCGATGTTACTCGGTATGGGGAAACGTATGGGTTGCTGAAGTGGACCTTAAGAATCGAGTTGACAATGTCCGGGGGGTAGGGGTAGAAAGTGTCTTAGTCGGGATGGGGAAAGTCCCCATAAGAAAACCCGATGTCCCTAGAAGAAAGGTTCCAGACTATGACTGGAAACAACAAGGTTTGGCGCGCGCCGCTCGCGGGTCTCGCCTCGTTCGCGATGATCGCGACGATGGGCGTGGCCGCCGCCACGGCCAACGCTGCCACTGACGCGGCGAAGCTGACGATTAGCTTTGGCGATGGCGTGAGCTACACCTACAAGGAAGGCGAACTGCAGTCTTCTGCCGATTCGAAGAACGTTGATGGCAAGATTGATGCAGCTGAGCTGTCGAAGGGCCTGGACAAGGCTTTCGTAAAGGCCGGCGTCAATTCTTCCAACGGTGAGTACACGCCTCAGGGTCAGACCGAGTCGTACACTGTGACCGGCCTGTCCGACAATTCCGGTCTGGAGGCCGTGCTGACCAATCACGGCACCGCCACGGGCAAGGGTTACGGCAATTACTTGGTGAACCCCTCCGGTCTGGCCGCTGGCGATGTGACCCTGACGGCGCGTCTGCAGCGCGATCCGTATGAGGTGTCCTTCAAGACCTCCGGAGTGACCACCGGTGGCGTGGCCGGTTCCGACAATCAGGGTTCTATCTATCTGGCTCAGACCGACGACGGCACGCTGGATCTGGTTCCGATGTGGGCCGTTCCGACTACCGAGCAGTCCCGTACGGATCACAAGATCGCGTACAAGAAGGACGGCAAGACGATGGCTGCCAAGGCCTACTGGGCAGTGTCCGGCAGCACCGCGACACTGACTGATCCGACCGCGGCCAGCCTGTACGCCGATGCCTTCGCGGTTCAGGCCGACGACACTGTCTCCCACAAGGCTGAGCTGACCCTGAACGCCGCTCCGGCGACCATCTTTGCGTTCTCGACCGATAATGCCGTTACGGGTGGCACGAAGTTCCAGTATCTGGTCGACAACAACAACAACAAGCTCGGTACTGCTGGTGGCTGGCAGGGCGAGGCTGCGACCGGTGAGACGATCAGCGACTACCTTGACTTCCCGACCGCGGTGCACACCACCGTCAACGGCAACCAGACCTCTCGTGAGTGGTACGCCGCTCAGGCCTCCACCAAGGATGAGCTGGACTCCACCGCTAAGTGGACCGATTCTGACAAGGCTGGCAACGACATTGTTCTGTGGGCTGCGAACGCGACCAACACTCGTGAGGTGACCCTGCACTACAACGACGCTTCCAACACCACCAAGGTCGTGTACGCTGCCAAGGACTACGCTCCGGAGACCCCGGCCAACGTGACCACCTCCTCTGTTGAGTACAAGTTCGCCGGCTGGTACACCGACTCCTCCTTCGGTACTGAATTTGTGTCCGGCGCTCTGGGCAACATCTCCGACCTGTACGCGAAGTGGGATATCGCCGCTGTGAAGTTCGTGGTTGATCCGAACTATGGCACCCAGACCGGTAAGGCCGTGTGGGTGAACAACGGTGCCAACTTCAAGCTGCCGGTTGCCTCCGACTACCGTTCCGGCTGGACCGCCACCGTGTCTCCGAAGGTCGTTGCCGCTGGTCTCGATACTGACTCGGACGGATTCGCTGACTACGTCGACAACTTCAACCTGTATGCTGAGTATCTTGGCTCCCAGAAGGGCCACGCCATTGGCACGAACGTTGCTCTGAAGTATCAGGATCAGTCCGGTAAGTACGCGCTGAAGCTCGACTCCGACTTCTCCAATTTGAAGCCCGGCCAGATCTTCAAGTTCACCAACTGGTCCAAGGCTACTGTGAATGACCTGAATTCCACGCTGAACACTCTGAAGTCCGATATCGTAGTCAAGAAGGGTGCGAACTACATCAAGGGTGCCGATCAGGACGACTTCACCGCCGCTTCCTTCGATCAGTACGTGTCCGACTACCAGGACTTCCTGAAGAACAACTCCGCTCCGAAGACCGTGGCCGACTACCAGTCCCAGATTGATCAGCTGGCCAAGATTCAGGCGAAGCTGGTTGAGAAGTCCAACGGCTACGTCTACCGTGCGTACAACAAGCGCAACGGCGACCACTACTTCACCGCGAACAAGGGCACCTATGACAGCCTGGTGAAGATTGGCTGGAACGCCGAGGGCAGCCCGTACAGCGCTCTGACCGATGAGGGTGTCACCTACAAGGATGGCGCTTACTACCGTGCGAACGGCAACCGTGTCCTTGGTCAGGCGATCTACTCCGTGTACAACCGCTACACCGGCGAGCACCTGCTCACCGCCTCCAAGACCGAGGCCGACAACCTGCCGAACGGCTGGGAGAACGAGGGTCCTGCCTTCTTCGCCCCGCAGGGTGCCACCGAGGACGTGTACCGCGTCTACAACCCGTACACCAAGGGCCCGGCCCACGTGTACACCGGTCTGACCGAGTACAACAAGATCACCAAGGCTGGTTGGAAGGGCGAGGACATCGTCTTCAAGCTCAACGCTGGCAAGTGATTCCGACAGGGGTCGTTATAACTCCTAACGGATGAATCTTGGAGAGGCGCCGAAACCCTATGGTTTCGGCGCCTCTATTTTTCTGTCAAGAACCGGTTTCGCAATGGGGTGACTGCAAGCCGGCGAAAATCATCGCGAAAGAGCTTGATATGAGCAAACATAGATCGGGACGCTTTGCCGTTCTTGATAGGGTCGTCGCGTTCGCGGGCGGCAGGCCACTGATGGATATAGCCGCCATTCTGACTTTGGTTTGCCTGGCGCTTCCCCAGGCGGCCACCTTCATCCGCAATGTGGGTCCGTACACGGTGCCGGATCCCGACCTACATACGACCACTGCCTATGCCTTGGCCACGGGGCAATCTTTCAACTCCACCAGGATGGTCACGGACAGCTGGGGAAACGTGAACAAACGACTGGTTATCTCCGGGGACGAGCGGTACCTCACTGGACAACTTCCGTACAATAAGTCGCTTGGTGACATCATCGGGAATCCTTTGCAGATGGATGAGACGATTGTCGCGCAGCGCAATCAGCTGAGCGAATCCGGAAAGACCATAACGGCTTATCCACGCGCCACGCAGTACATGTTCGTCGCCTATGTCCCGCAGGCGATTGGACTGGACATCGGATGGTCGCTGGGAAAGAGTCCTTATACGACCCTGCAGATCGCGAGACTGTGTAACTTCATCTTCTACCTGGCTTTGGGTATTACCTCTATCGCACTTATACCACAATGCAAATGGCTGGCCACGGTCATTCTGTCCCTTCCCGCATCAATCTTCGCTGCGAGCAGTCTTATGACCGACGGAACTTTCCTGGCGATGTCGATGCTCGCCGTCGCGTTGATTCTGAGAATCAGAGAGCGTGACGTATGCGTTAATATGTCGAGTCTTGTTGCCCTGTGTCTTGTCTTCGGTTTTCTGATATTCGGGAAGATTTTGTATGCGTCGGCCGCCCTGCTGGTCTTAGTTTTTCCTTCCCGGGTCATGAGCCCCAGGATGAAGATCCGCTTCGTCTGCTGTATGGCGTTTTTCTCGTTCGTGTATCTGATATGGGGATACGTTTACAGTGGGGGATTCTTCAATGTCAATTACGGCGTAAATCGGGAGTATGCCGCGCATCACATCCTCAAGACCGTCGTCCTCGTTTGCAACAATATCGTCTTCATGCCGCAGACTCTGGTGACTTCCGACATATACTCCATCGGAAGCGTCGGTCTTATCATCTGCGTCTGGCTGGTAACGCATTTTTATACACGGAGTTCCGCCCGACAGGCGTATTCACCACGAGAATGGATCAGCCGCTATAGATATGCCCTGGCATCGATGATTTCGATTGGCCTGTCATTGGTAGCAACTGTACTGTTCGTCGCGTTGACCTGGAACGATCTTGAGCATACCCGTGCCTTCGGCCCGTTACTTGGGATACAAGGAAGATATATTCTACCGCTGCTCCCTTTATTGGCTCCGATGATCCCGAGCAGGAAATGCGATTGAACGGAAATACTGACTCGCACCAATACAAAACGACTTATCATGCACATCTGTTTTGGCGAACGTGAACGGTAGCAACGTGTATTGTTGCAAGCGGATGACAATGAGTCGTTTCGTGACGGAAGCGGTTGATATTCAAACCGCGCCGGGAAAATGGTTCGGCCTGAGGTTGCTAAGGATATAGAGATGCATGGTGCCCATGGAAGATCCCGCCAGATCGCTCATAATCTACGAGAATTTGTTCATATCATGCTGGCCCCTCAATGGGTATTCGTCATCATATTCTTGATCTGCTCCATATTCACTGCCGTAGCCTCACCTGTTGGCATAGGAATGGATGAGCCGAGCCATATCTCCCGTATCATGCAGCTTTCCGAAGGACATCTTCTTTCCGAACCGGTCAAAGGAATTCAGAAAGACGAGAGAAAACAGCTATGGGGGGGGGAGGTCGATGAGGCCCTTATCACTGATTTGATGGCAAATACGAGAGAATTCTACCTACCTGAGCATGTGAATGACAGATACGCTTTTCCTGCATGGAATGACGCGAGAATACGAGGAAATGAAGACTTCAGCGGGAAAAAGGTAGAATCGGTATTCTCCAATTCTGCTCTATATTCACCGGTGACCTATCTCCCCCATATCATTGCCGCGGAATTGGGGAAAATCGTGACAAAGAATATCACCGTATTCGTCCTGATACTCCGATTGGCGGGAATCCTTTTCCTGTCCGTGGTGATTTTCCTATGCATCAAATACATTCCTATCGGGAAGTGGGCTTTAACCGTAATCTCGTTGTTGCCGGGAACCATATCCGTCAATGCGTTCGTAAGCGGCGATACGGTGTTGTTCGCCGCCATCACGTCATTCGCCACCGCGTTGTTGCTGGCGCTGAGTCGTAAAGGGCACATCTCAAGAACGAATCGAATTGTTCTTATGCTGTCGTGCTTCACCATCGGGCTTGCGAAGATGGCATATCTGCCGATAATCCTGCTACTCTTGCTACTCATCCCAATAGTGCGTGAAGCCAGGATACGCACTGTCATCGGCGTCAGCTCCATCATCTTGGTCAGTGTGCTCTCGTTCGCTATCTGGTATCTATTGGTACGGCATATCAACAGCGGCATAATGTACGGGCGGAACACGGATCCGTCCGTACAAGTCGGTTTTATCCTTGCGCATCCGCTGCAATATGCCGATATGCTGATTCATGAACTGTTCCGGCATAATTATTTCATGCTCGGATACAGTGGCATCTTCTCCGAGCTGGGACGCACCACGGTGCCGACATCGGGTTGGATCTCCGTCCTAGCGTTGATTGCCGCCCCGATGGCCCTAGATAAGAATGAACGGAATTCTCTGCAGGTGTTGTCAAAGTATCGTAGATTAATCTGCGTTGCCTTCACCGGCGTACTTGGAATGATCCTGGTATTGGTCGAGACGTCAGTATTTCTCCAGTTCACTACCGCTGGGGCGAATGAAATCTCAGGAATTCAGCCTAGGTATTTTATGCCATTGCTAATCCTGGTCATGATAATGCTCATTCTTGTGCTTGAATCAGGTGAAATGGAACCCCAACAATCGGACCGGCGTGAAAGAGCCATACCAGGGATATTCTGTATTTCCCTGCAATTGCTTTCGGCGGCACTTTACCTTGTCACCGTTGTATCCTCCATCTTCATGTAAGAGATGCGGTTTCGCTGGGCTCGTACGACGTAGCCGAAAAAGCATTGTCAAATGCTTCGTTGTAATGAGTGCGATTCCGCTCACATGAAAAAACAACCTTGATGGTTGAAGCGAAGCAATTCAGGTTCAACCATCAAGGATGCATTAAGCCTAGAGACTTTTCGAATCCAATAATCCTATTTGGATTCGAAAATTAATGGAATATGTTTACGGGAATGAAATTGACTAAGATAACAGGAATAATCATTGGAACAACAACGATTAATAAGAAACAAACAGCAGAGGTAAACAATACCTTAGTCGGATCACGAAATTTAAGGACACAAATCTCGAGAAACTCGACTACCATTTTTATGACGTCTAACATTTCGTCTCCTTACCGTGGACATATGTAAGAAGATTTGATATGTTGCCGAGAACATCATGATATACCTATCCCCCTTTGGACTTCATCATCACCATTGACATAAATAAGTATATCTCAAAGCACAATCTAGTTCTCTCGCGAAATAGGTTTATTGCTTGGAGTGAAAAACAGTAATGGCTCCCATCCCTGGTAGGGGATGGAAGCCATTATTCATTCACCAGCAATTGTCAGGATTATATCCCTATGCTAGATCACTTGCCAGCGTTGAGCTTGAAGACGATGTCCTCGCCCTTCCAGCCAGCCTTGGCGATGTTGTTGTACTCCTTCAGACCAACGTACACGTGGGCCGGGCCCTTGGTGTACGGGTTGTAGGAGCGGTACACGTCCTCGGTGGCACCCTGCGGGGCGAAGAAGGCAACGCCTTCGTTCTCCCAACCGTTCGGCAGGCTGTCGGCCTCGGTCTTGGAGACGGTCAGCAGGTGCTCGCCGGTGTAGCGGTTGTACACGGAGTAGACGGCCTGACCGAAGATGCGGCTACCGTCGGAAGTACGGTAGTAAACGCCGTTCTTCTCGGTGACGGTCTTCTTGACACCGTCAAGGTTGGTACCGGCGACAGCGCTGTACGGGCTGCCCTCGGCGTTCCAGCCAATCTTCACCAGGTTGTCGTACACGGACTTGAACGCGGTGAAGTAGTGGTCGCCGTTGCGCTTGTTGTACGCACGGTAGATGTAGGTGTCGGAGACCTCGACCAGCTTGGCCTGAAGAGCAGCCAGCTCGGAAATCTGGGACTGGTAGTCAGCCACGGACTTCGGGGTGCCGTTGTTCTTCTCGAACTCCTGCAGGTCGGAGACGTACTGATCCCAAGAGGCAGCGGTGAAGTGATCCTGATCGGAGCCCTTGATGTACTGACCGGCGGCGTTCTTGACCTTCACATCGCTCTTCATGCGGTCGAGCGTGGTGTTCAGATCCTGAACGGTGGCCTTGGACCAGTTCTCGAACCAGAAGCGAGCACCCGGAACAAGGTCAGCCCAAGTGTCGGCGTTCTTCAGCTGGTGCTGGCCATCCTTATCCTGGTACTTCAGGGCAACGTTGGAGCCAGTGGCCTTGCCGTTGTTGCCATCGAACACGGCATACAGGTTGAAGTTGTCCTGGAGATCGGCCTTGCCGTCGCCATCGGCGTCCACACCCGCGGCAGCGATGTTCGGGAACACGGTGGCAGTCCAGCCGGAACGGTAGTCAGAGGCAACCGGGACACGGAAGTTGGCACCGTTGTTCACCCACAGAGCCTTGGCGGTCTCGGTGTTGTAGTTCGGGTCAACCCAGAAGCGCACAGCGGCGATATCCCACTTGGCGTACAGGTCAGAAACGGAGCTACCAAGGGAGGAGCCCACGAACTTGTGCGTGAAGGTGGCGTCAGTGTACCAGCCGGCGAACTTGTACTCGACGGAGGTGATGGTCACGTTGTCCGGGGTCTCCGGGGAGAAGTCCTTGCCAGCGTACACGACCTTGTCCTTGACGCCGGTGGCGTTGTAGTGCAGGGTCACCTCGCGGCTGTTCGTCGCATTGGCGGCGTAGAGATCGACATCCTCGCCGGCCTTCTGGGAGTCGTCCCACTTCTGGGAGGCATCCAGCTGGGAGACGGTGTCAGCACGGCGCGCGTACCACTCGCGAGAAGACTGAGTCACGCCAGTGGAAGCGTTGAACACTGCAGTCGGGAAGTCCAGATAGTCGCTGATCGTCTCACCGGTCGCAGCCTCGCCATTGAATCGATCGCCAAGAGGGTTATTCTCGTTGTCAACGATGTTGCTGAAGTTCGTAGCATCGTTGCGCACGGCGTTGGCCGTGTGGAACGTGAACTTGGTGGCGGTGGCGGCGTTCAGAGTCAGCGTGGCGTCGTGCTTGACGGAACCGTTGGTGGTGTCGACCGCGAACGCATCGACGTACAGGCTGGATGCGGTCGGATCCTTAATCGTGGCCTGGGCGCCGGTCGTCTTCCAGTACGCGTCGCCAGCCATCGTCTTGCCGTCCTTCTTGTAGGCAATCAGATGATCGACAGCGGAAACCTCGGTAGTCGGAACAGCCCAAGACGGAACCAGATCCAAGGTATCGTCGCCAGACATGGCGAGGAAAATGGAGCCGGTGGTACCGGAAGAAACCACACCGCCCTTGGTCACGTTCTGGGTGTCGAAGGTAACCTTGTACGGATCGCGCTGCAGGCGAGCCGTCAGCGTCACATCACCGGACAGAGCAACGTTCGGGTTCACCAAGTAGTTGCCAGTAAGGGTAGACTGAGAGCTATCGGTCAGTACGACCTGCAGAGCAGAGCCATCCGTGAAACCAGTCAGGGTGTAGTTATCCCACTTGCCGGTAGTCTTGTTGAACCTATACTTGGAACCGATGTACTCGGTATTGAAATCGTTCAGAGCCTGATCCAGCTCAGTCTTATCGATCTTGCCATCGACAGCGGTGGCGGGCGTCTGAAGGTCTTCCTCACCGACCTCAAACGTCGTGTTGCCGACCTTGAACGTCACCGTCGCCGGCGTAGTGGCAGCGTTGGCCGTGGCGGCGGCCACGCCCATCGTCGCGATCATCGCGAACGAGGCGAGACCCGCGAGCGGCGCGCGCCAAACCTTGTTGTTTCCAGTCATAGTCTGGAACCTTTCTTCTAGGGACATGGGTTACGCTGTGCGGGTTTGTCTGACCATCTGCAGCATTGGGGTAATGCATACCTGTCTAGACACGTTTGGACACGATGGCCGCAATACGTTCGGCATCAACGGCGTCAGCCACTTGCCCGAGACGTTCGGGGAACAGGAATCCGTAAACATCCAGTGTGAGACTGGCGGAGGAATGGCCCATTTGTCGTTGGAGGACTTTCACGTCAGCTCCGGCTTTGATGGCGATTGCGGCATAGGAGTGGCGTAGGCTATGTGGCGTGAGCCCCTGCTTATCCTGTAGCCCTGCAAGTTCTACAGCCCGCCTCCATATACGTCGGCGCCAGTTGTGGTCATTGATGTGTCCGCCTCTGATTGATTGAAATACGTACGCGGTTTCTGGTTTGCCCTGAATCAACTCACGTAATGGTTTGACAAGAAATTTTGGGAAAGCCACGGTTCTCGGCCGTCCGGATTTAGGTGATCCTAGATACTGTTTTTTGGAACCGTTCTTCCAAGTACGTCTGATTCGGATCTGTTGTTTTCCTAGGTCTATGTCGCTTACCTGTAAGGCGAACGTCTCATTGATTCTCGTACCTACGTAGCTCTGAAAACGTATGATAAGCCCATCAACGGGTCTTCCCACGGTCGTTGCGGCATCTGCGAGCTTTTCAATTTCACGAATGTCTAGGAAAACCAGATCCTTGTATTCAGGTTTAGGGATTTGCACCTCGCGAGCGGGATTCTCTACCAGGTAGTGAGCATTGACGGCGTAATCGAGCACTCCGGCGAAAACTACCTTGACAATGCTCTTAATCGACCGTGGAGAAAGTGCTTTTGGGTCGTGCCTTCTCTGAAATGAAGCCGGATACTTGCCGGTGCTGAGTTTGGTTATCCATTGCGAGATATCATCACGGGTGATGCTGCCGATGGGCACTTCGGCCCATTGGGGATTGACATATACACGTAGCTCACATTCGTATCGGACCAGTACCCCTTTGCTTACGTAATTCTTGGATCTCATCCACATGGCTGCAACATCTTTGAACTTGCGCTTTGCGTCATTGGGACTTACGTAGCGGCTTTGACGTACATCATCTTCCAAGGAAGCCTGAAATGCTTCGGCGTCAGATAGTTTCTCAAATGATTTGGAATGCTGCTTCCGAGATGATCCTTCAGTGACATACCAGCGGCATCGCCAACGCCTGCCTGTGCCGAATCGGGTGGTCTTCCATTGATCGGGCACCTGCGCTGTGAACGGATTATGGCTAGAGGCCAGGGAACGTTTTGCCGTAGCTGAAGGAGGTATGCCCTTATATGACTTGAGCCATAAATCGTCTATCCATACGTTCGCCATAGAAATCCACCTTTCGCTTGTATCCGCGGCTGTGCGGATGTATACACGATAAGGACACGATGGCCTGAACAGAGAATGCCCGATGAAACAGTGAATATGCGTATGCCATATGCATGGTTGCGCGCTGATACTCGAGGTGCCTCATTTGAAAGTGAGCGCGAAACCGGGAGTGGTGCCTCACTGGAAGTGAGCGCGAAATCCTAGTCGGTGTCGGCTGGTGTTTCGTTGTGGTCTTCCGGTCGGACGCCCGCGATCTT
>NZ_JAFEJP010000025.1:0-13979 GCF_018555355.1 Bifidobacterium sp. SO4 | reverse complement strand
CCAAGATCGCGGGCGTCCGACCGGAAGACCACAACGAAACACCAGCCGACACCGACTAGGATTTCGCGCTCACTTCCAGTGAGGCACCACTCCCGGTTTCGCGCTCACTTTCAAATGAGGCACCTCGCCGCTTGGAAATGATTCCTCGGGCCTTGGCCGCGTCCTCCCGGGCGGCCTTCATGAGCTCGGGGTCTCCTATCTCCGCGCATGCCTCGAGATAGAGTCGTATGTCCTCCTCGTTTTCAAGGTAGTCGTAGGAGTGCCAGTCGGTGAATTTCGGCGTATCCATGTCAGGCTTCCTGGAGTTCGCGGTACCTGTTTTCGAGTCCTTCGCGCAGCACCTGGCTGTAGTTGATGCCCTGCTGTTCGCCGAACGTGTCGAGCCATGCGGGGATGGTGACGTTCTTGCGCACGCTTTTCTTGCCGTATTTCTCCGCGTAGGCGTCCATGTCGAGACTGATGAGGGTGACGATGCCGTCTGGTTCGTCGGGTTTGACGTCGGCGATATTGCTGGCGTGGGGTTCGTGGCGTCCTTCCTCGAGTTCGGTGAGCACCCATCCGCTGGCCGCATCCCGGGCCATGTCGAGGGCTTCGGCGAGGGTGTCGCCGCCGGTAACGAGGCCGGGCATGTCCGGGGCGGTGACGACGTAGCCGCCGCTGCGGTCCTCGTAGGGGGTGAGGATGATCGGGTAGACGAGCTTCACTTGGTCCTCTTTTCGTTGATGCCGGCCTGTTTCCAGATGCTTTTGACGATGTAGGGGTTCACGTCGCCGCGATGGTCGGGTACGGTGACCTTGCCGGGTTTCGTCGGGTGGACGTATTGGCGGTGGCTTCCCTTCTGAGCGATTTCGCGCCATCCGTCCGCCAGCAGGATTCTCTCGACTTCCTTGAACCTCATGTCAATTATGATACGCACAATGCGTATCATGGTCAAGCGTTGTTCGCGCCCATGGCGAGTGTCAGCACCTCGCGCACGTTGAACTCCCAATACCCGTCCTCCACCGGTTTAGACGAGGGCAGCTTGCCCCGTCGCAGCCAATCAGTCACCTGCTTCCTGCTGACCCGGTACCCGTAGTTCTCGCGCAGCCATTCCGCCAGTCCGGCGGGAGTGCGCGTCAGATGCACGCCTTCCACGCGCTCCCTGGTCTCCTCGCGCAGCAGCGGGATGTTCACGACCCGCCCGCACCTGCAACGCCACAGGAGTTCGCCCTTGCCGGCGAGCACGTCGCGCCCGCAATCCGGGCACACGCCGACCAGACGTCGGGTGCGGGGACGTCGGTCCACGAGTCCCGCAAAACGCTGGCTCAACGCGATGAGCATGGTCAGGTGTTCGCCCGCCATGGGCGATTGGCTGAGGTCTCCCATGTGGGCTTGCATGCGGGGGATGAGCCGCTGCCAGCGTGCGCCCACACGCCAATCCCCGGTGGCCGTGGTCCAGATGTCCTTCAATAGGCTTTCCGCCTGGTCGATCTCGTCGAGCAAGCCGAGGTCGGCGGGCGTGGGCGGCACGGGTGATTTCCCGCCGCCCGTTTGTTCGGTGAGCCGGTATTCCCGGTTCGCCATGCGCTGCAACAGGTACAGGTTCCGGCGGAGCTGGTGGAGTTGGCGCGCGTAGTCCGCACGGCAGGAGGCGCACAGGGTCCAATCGTCGTTGACAGTGGCGTGGCAGTATTGGCAGTTCATGGATAAGCCCCTTCCGTTCGGCTAGAATGGTTCGTGCTCCTATGCGCCCCGTCCGGTTCGTTCGGATGGGGCTTATTCATGTCCTCAGCGCCTCGCATGGCAGGTTCCAGACCCGCGTGAACTCGGCGAGCTCGTCCGGATCCAAGTCCGGCCCGCCCCATGGTTTGCCGGGCGGACGTTCCCGTCTGGGCGGTTTGTATGGTTCGACGCTGATTCTCGCGTGTCCGCATTCGTGGGCGGCGAGATACCGGCCGTCCGGCTTGAGTCCGGCGGTTCCGCATACGCCGGTGAGCCGGGGTTGGCGGGCGGCGGTTATCCAGGTGACGCGGGCCAACGCCCGGCCCAGGATGACGGCCACGGTCAGGTTCTCGCCGTGGATGATCCCGTAGTCCCATTGCTGCCAGATGTTTTCCCGGTCCTCGATGATGTACAGGCCGCATCCGGCGCATTTGCGGGTGACCAGGTGCGACAGGTTCGGTTCGGGGATGAACGAGCGCAGCCACGCGGGTTTGCGTTCGCCCGTCGACCGTCTCATTCGGCACCCTGGTCGGCTCCGTCGGCGTGCGCCCAATCACAGGACATGGCCTTCGGGGAGCCGACTGCGGGGATGATGCAGGTGACGCGGCGCGAGTCCGGCATGGTGATCACGCAGGTGGCGAAACGCAGTGTCGCATCCCGTCTCGAGCATTCGCTTTTCGTGACCGCCTCCGTACTCTGATCGGGCTCCTCTTCGTGACCGCAGCCCGTGAAACCCAGCAGTATGAGGCCGGCCAATGCCGCGACGGTAAATTTTTTCCTTCTCATGATTCCTCCGTGGTCTTGGCGCGTGCGGTGTCGAGTGCCGTCCGGGCGATTATGGTGAACAGTTCGGTGCTGGCGGCGCTGGAATCGTTCTCCCATGTCATGTCGTCGCGCCCATAGAGCAGCCACCAATAGGTTTCGAAGCATGTCTTCGCCGCGGCCTCGACCTCCGCTTCGGTGAACGGGCGCAGGGCTCCGGCCGTGTAGGCTTTGCGTTGCAGCATTTCGGCCTGGACGCGGCCCATGCTGACCATGGTGTCCGCACCGGCTTCGGGTAGGGGATACCGGTTGTCGATCTCGTCGCTGAGGATGCTCACGATTCATGCTCCTTCGTGGTTTGGTTCGCTTGTTCCCGGTCTTGTCGTGCGATGCGCGGCATTTCGGCCACGAGGCCGGGATCCTCGTGCCGGTAGGCCGCGTATCGGCTGGTGGTTCGGCCTCCGCGATCGTTGTCGCTGCGGATGCGTGTGGCGTGCGTGTCATTCGGCCGGATCATCCGCCGCTCCTTCCGTGAGGTCTTTCTGGTTGAGTTCGGTTTCGATGCGGATGGCGTAGGCGAGGGCCTTGTCCCAGCCTGCCTGCCAGCCGATCACGTATGCTTCGGCCGGCGCTTCGTTGCCGAGGCCCGCTTCGGCGAGGTCGTTCAATGCGAGCCGCGTGTGATCGATGTTCATTGGGTGTCGCTTTCGGTGGTGTGGCAGTTGGCGTCGAGCCAGTGGGCGATGGTGCGCAGGTCGTCGGCCCATTGGATGCGCATGTCCCGTTCCCGTTCGTCCTTGGGTGCGGGTTTGGGTTGGTCGAGGTCGAGGAGCGAGTATTCGGGCCGCTTCAGGTAATGGCTGCGCGCGTGTTTGCCATTGGCTTTCGACACGACCCGCTTGTAGTTGACGATCTGGAGGATGTGCAGCATCTCCAGTGCCTTTGATGGGTCGAAGTTCGGGGTGTCCGGATCCGCGTCGAACCGATGCCGCAGTTCGGGCACACTGCCTTCGCCATTGCCGAGTTCGAACGCGGTCGCCTCGATCTGCTCCTTGAATGTGAGGGTCATTTTGGGTCTCCTTTGAGGTTGGGAAAAACTAGTGTTGTTGAGGGGTGTTTTTGGGTGTTTCCGAGGGGCGAGCCGTAGTTTTTCCCGCACCCGACCACACACGTAGTGTGGTCGGGGAGTGCTGGGAAAAGCTAGACTCGGTGCTCCAGTTTTTCCGGGAAAAGCTCGGCAAAACTGGGAAAAACAGGAAAAGCTAAACCGGAAGCTGATTCTCGCTATCCAACCTGCCTGCCTCCTCCCTGCTCATCCGATCCACGAAGGCATCGGATTTCGGGTCATCGATCTGCCTGTACGGGCGTACCGATTTGAATATCGACCGGTTGTTGCGGCCGGAACGATTCGATATGAACCCCTCCGCCAGCAGGAGACCGACCGCCTTGCTCATGACCGCGGTTCGGGCGCCGGAACCATCGGACTTCAGAGCCTGGAACAGTTCCTTCTGGTTTGGTTCCTCGTTCGCGACTTCAAGAATTTTGCTGATCTTCTCCATGAGTCCGGTTGGTCTGAAGTCGTCGCGTTTGGCCGGTTGTTCGTCGTGGGGCATCATGTTGGGTCGTTCGATGGTGACGCGCATCCGGTCCGGGTTCGTGTTGTCCACGTTGATGCGGGCCGCCTCCCTGAGGTGCGAGCCGTTATTGCTCCAGGTGACGGCGCAATGCTCCTCGATCTCGCTGATCCTGTCCTTGCCCGAACTGATGACGATGAGGCCCTTGATGCCCTTGCCGACCGGTTTGCTCATCGTCACGCTGTAGCTGATGCCGTCGATCAATGCGAGTTTCTGCATCGAACCGCCGGCGTACCGGCCGCGGGCTTCCTTGTTTTTTATGACGTGGTCGATGAGCGTGACCGCGGGGCCGTGGGCGGCGATGACGCGGGGCATGGTGTTGTACCAGGCGGCGATGTCGTCGCCGTTGTTGCTGTCGAGGCCCGCGTAGGCGAGACAGCTGGTGACGCCGTCGATGACGCATAGTGTGGCGGTGTCCGCGTACATGAGGGTCTCCTTCCATCCTTCGATGCTGGTGGGGCTGTTGGGTTTCGCGTTGGGGCGCACGTAGTGCAGCCGGTGGGCGATGCCGTGCGGGTCGGCTCCCATGAGGAGGAGTCGTTTGACGATGTTCCTGGCGTTGTCCTCGTAGTCGATGTAGATCACGTGGTGTTCCTTGTTGAGTTCCTGTGTGATGGCGATCTGGGCGATGAGGCTTTTGCCGCAGCCGGGTTCGCCGTGCAAATCGTTCACGCATCCCATGTAGAAGAGCCCTTGTCCGTCCTCGCGTTCGAACACGGTGGGCGTGGGTGGTGGTTCCACGCCGGAGGCGAGCCGGGTGAGGTCCTCGAACCGCCAGCTCGACGGCGCGGGCCGCGTGCCGTAACTTTCCCGCGTCCCGTTTTCCGTGGCGTCGTCCTGGCCTGCGTCGGCCTGTTCCGGCGTGGTCGCAATGGTTTGCGTGGCCTGCCGGTAACTTTCCGTGCTCGTCGCGGAGGTGAGCAGGCTGGTTTCCCGCGGGGTCATGCGTTCGATCTTGGATTGCTCGCAGGGGTCCTCGTGGGCGGGGACGCCGGTGACCTTTTCCATGGCCCCGCCCAGGATGCCGGCCCATTCGCGCAGGGCCTCCCGTTCGCCGCCCTGCCGGTCGGGCGTGACCTCCTGGATGAACCGGGGTTTCAACTGGTTGATGGCGTCCAACGCGCCCCGGTGGCCTTCCTGCGCGAAGTTCACGAGCGTCCATACGGCCTGCAATGTGGTGTCGTGGCGTGACCCCTTTCCTGCGGGGTTGGCGAGGGTTTTGTCGAGGAACGTGTTGACGGCCTTGCACATGCGCGTGTCGAAACCCCTCGTATTCGAGGGGTTTGCCGATGCCGGGACGGGATGGTCCGGCGTGGTTTCCCTGTCGGGTTTGCGTAGCCATTCGACCCATTTGGCGGGCAGGCCGGCCAGGTCCGTGATATGGGGGATCCTGTCGGCGGGCGTATGGTCGGGCGCATACCACTGGTATTGTTCGCCGGACGGGTGGATGGAAGGCCAGACCACGGAATACCGGTGGCCGGGTTGGAGGATGTCGACGCCTTCGATGGCGCCGCCCTTCCATGCGACGCCTTCGGGCACCTTGTAGAACAAATGGCGTGCGGGCGAAACCGGTCCGTGCGCGGTGCTCGACCACGTGTCGGGCAGTTCGCCGAGTTCGCGTGTGAGCTCGCCCATGTTGCGTACGCCGTCGGCCTTCGCCTGATGGCCCTGCGCGCTGTCGATGTCGAGGACGAGCACGCCTTCGGGGATGACCAGGCCCGTGTTGCCCTGCGGAGTCCACTGCGACCAGAGCATGATCTGGTCGTCGGTGACGGGTTGCCTGTTGCGGCCGGTGAAACCCGAGGGTGGCGGGGTTTTCCTGCCTTCGGGCAGGGGGATGACCTGCATCCAGCCGGCCGCACGGTACAGGGGCGCGGCCTGCGCGTAGCCGAAAACGTCGGTCATTCCCATGCTCTTCCCTTTCTTCGTGGACAACGTGTCATATGGTGCCGTTCCGCGCCTTGCACGCGGACGGCCGCTTGGATACGGCTACGGCCGGGGGTTATTCCCTGTCGGAATCCTTGGATTTGTGCCAGCCTGTGAGCGTGAGCTTCATGGCGAGCAGCTCCCAGCTTTCCGAATCGACGTCGGTGAATCCGGCCAGGTCATGGCCGAGGGATTCCATGTCGTCGCGGAGCTGCGCGCATTGGCGCCGCAGGTGTTTGAGGAGCTCGTCCATCAGAACTCACCCGTCTCCGGCATCTGCTCGCTACCGCCGTGGTTCTGCGGTTGCGCCTGGTCGGTGACCGCGGTCACCGTCTCGACGGGCACTCCCAGCAGGCCGGCGATCTCCTGCGGCGGCTTGCCCAACGCCTTCAACTGCTGGATCTTCATCGGATCCGCGGCCGGCTGGGGTTGGGCGAGCCGCACCGGCTCCGCCTGCCGCGCCTGCGGGTTCCACGGGTCCACGGGACCCGGCGCATACCCCTGATTCGGGGCCTGCGGGCCCGTCTGCGGGGCGTACGTCGACTGTCCGTAACCTTGGTTGGATTGCTGTCGGACGGGCGTCTGTGGGGCTTGTGGGCCGTTGATGAGCGTGTTCACGCCGTTGGCGGGTTCGATGTGGAACTCGTACATTTTCGGCGGTTGGGGAGCGTTGCCCCGCTGGCCCAATCCCATGTACCGTTCCGTGATCGTGTCGCCCGGTTTCGGCGCCTTCACGCCAGCCTGCTTGCAGGCGTCGCGGAACGCCTTCAACTGGATGCCCCAACCCTTGACCCACAGGCTGCGACGACCGTCGTCGTCATCCACGGCCGGATCCCTGAGCTGGGTCTGGATGATGATGTGGAGCTGCTCCTTCGGCCGCCCGTCGTTCCAATAGGCGGGCTGTTTGGTCTGGAAGTCGTTGACCTGCGTGGTCTCGATCTTCTCGATGACGCCGGTCACGCTGTCGCCCGGCTGGCTGTCCCCGGTGAAATACGCCTTGGCGCTGTTGCCGGAGAGCAGGTCGTCCAAGCTGCTCAACCGGGCGGCCGGCTGGGCGACGGGCTGGTAGGCCTGCTGCGGGTATCCTTGCGACGGGTAGCCGTACTGTTGTGGTTGCTGTCCGAACATGATTCCTGGTTCCTTTCGTTATTCGGTGAACTCGTATTCCGGTTCGATCAATGGGATGAGGTCCAGCCACTTGCCGGGCACGTCCGGCCATGGCCTTTCGTTGAATTCGGGCAGGACGCTCATGTCGGGCCACACCCTGCCCTTGCATGCGAAGCACCTGTCCGGTCCGGCCGCGGGCAGTCGCCGGATCCAACCGTCGCGGACCTCAACGCCTTCCGCCTGTTCGATGCAGTCCATGAGGTTGACGAGCAGTTGGGCTCGGGCCAACGCCCACCGGCCCGGCTTCGGGTCATACCCCGTCTCCCACGGGAGCGCGTCGCCCAGGCTGGTCTTGTTCCGGGGCAGGAAGTAGATGCAGTTGCGCAACACTTGTTCCCCGGCGTTCTCCAAACCGATGCCGTACAGGCTCGCCTGGATCCGGTACTGCTGGCTCGGCCCGTGCGCCTTGACCTTCGTGACCGTCGTGTTGCCGACGATCTTCCAGTCGATGGTGCTGCACGTCTTCCGGTCCCACAGGTCGATGCTGCCGGACACGTCGTAGCCGCCGTGCAATCCCTGCAGTCGTCCGACCGTGACCCGGTGTTCGGCGCGCCGCCGCCCGTCCGGCATGCCGTCGTCCGTTTGTTCGCTCGTGTTCAACGCTTCGAACATGTGCTCGAAGCGTTCGTGGACGCATGTTCCGATGAACGGCAGCCATCCGGGTTGGCGGCGTTCGGGCCAGCCCGCGAGCTTTGCGGCCAGGCAGTGCACGCAATCCGTGCCCAGTTCGGACGGCCCGATTTCCTTCTGCAGTTCGCGCGGCTGGTTCGCGATCCCGTGTTCGATGAGCCGGCGGATCTCCGGCCACAACGTCGCCTCGCTTGGGGTGGACGGTTGTTCGAACGTGGCGGAGTGGGCGACTGCGAGGACCTGGTCAACATCCATCGGAATCCTCCGTCATCTCGCCGTCCGCCTGGCCTTCGGCTTCCAGTTCCACGCGCCGGCGCAGGCGCCGTTCGGCGTGCTGGATGCGCAGGGCGGCGCGCGTGCACAGGTCGTCCAACTGGTTGGAGCGGATCATGTACAGGTCGTCCGTGGGGGAGACGCCGTCCTCGTCCTTCAGGTCGTAGTCGACGATGGTGCGGCCGATGATGTCCGCGATGTTTATGCTGGCGAGCATGCTCATCACCTTTCTTCCTCATCGTCGCCCGTGTCGAACACGTCCACGGATTCGTTCGACAGGATTTCCTCCACGTCGAGGTCGAGATTGTCGACCTCGCTGACCCAACCGGCTCGTAACGCCTTGAGCACGTTCTCGTCGGTCGGCTCCCCGAACCGGTCTTCCGGCCAGTCGATGCATACCTTCTCCGTGATCAGCGTCTTGCGGGTCACGTTCACGCCGATGAGCATGCTCATGAGACCACCACCGTCGGCTTCGAGGAGACCGCGTACGCGGCCACCGCGTCCGCGGTCAGCAACCGTTCCAACTGGGACAGTGGTTTCGGTTTCAACTGGTAGGCGTTCGGATATTTGTCTGCCGGATACGTCTTCATGAACCGGGCCGTGTCCACGCGACGATTGCCCGGTTTCACCGTGACCTTCAACCCGCCGGCCTGGTAGGTGCCGGGCGCATGCGAGTCGAGGATCTGCGCCTTCAACCGTTCGACCTCCTCCTGGCGGCTCGTGATCTCCTCCTGCAGGATGCTGATCCGTTTGGCCTGCGCGTTCAGCAGGCGCTGCCTGCGCAGCCCGTCGTCCGGTTCCCCGTCGACGAGCGTGCAGGTGGGTATGGGGGTGGTGTTCATGATGTTGTCCTTTCGTTTGGTTCGATGGTTTTGACGGGCATCCAGAAGGTCTGGTGCGCGGGTTGTCTCCTGTGGTGCGCGTCGCATTGTCTGACTGCCTGTTCGAGGTTTCCGGCCGGGCCCAATGGGCCGCAGGTGCGGCAGCGTGGCATGTACCGGCGGTTCAATGTCTGCCTCCTATCCATCCGACCAGCACGGTGACCGCCAGCAGGATGATCGTGATGATGGTTGATGTCATACGGTGGGCGTCCATTCCGGCAGGGGTCGGACGCGCACGTACAGGTGGGGTTCGTATTCGTGGCCGCAGCTCGTGTACGGGTCGCCGCTCTTCCGCTTCCGGTAACGGCCGTGTGCCCCGTACGCCCATGGGTCGGGCACCCGTTTGAACGCATGCGTCTCCACGACTTGCTTGTCGTCCAGGTAGGCGACGCCGTTCAACCCGTCCAATACGAGCTTCAGCAGGTTGTCCAGGTCGGGCCGCCCCTTGTGGCTCATCCAGAACTCCGCGTCCAACCTGACCGGGCACTGGTAGGGGGCTGTCTGCGGGTATTTGCGGCGGAACTCCGCTTCCAGCCGGTTTTCGGCCTGGACGGTGCGTTTCGGCGTGACCGCATGCCCCCGGTAGACGCGGGGCCTGCCTTTCGGCACCGGGTCGCCGGGCAGCAGGAGCGTGAACTCACTGATGGCCGTCATGCTCGTACCTGGCGATGATCAGCAGGAACGCGAACGGGAGGATGATGGCCATGAGCAGGCTGCCGGTGATCATCCACTGCGGGGTGCCCGTGCCCAACGGCTGGGGGAGCCTGCTGTGGGTGACCGTGTAGCAGCACAGCCAACCCTCCGTGAACGCCAATGCGAGCAGGAGCATCGCCCTGCGGGCGTCCGTCAACCGTGGTTTCGGCCAACGGCGGCGTCTCCTGTTTCGGTTCTTGTGCAATGCGTTGATGCTCATGGTGTTTCCTTTCATTCCTCCATGCTTTCGATCCACCGGTCCATGGCTTTACGGGATACGTGTCGGCGTCCGGGGTTGCCGTCGCGGTTCTTCGGGCGGAACGTGTCGAGGTCCCGGAGCGCGGCCGCTTGCCGGATGGTCTCGTAGTCGAGGTTGAACACGAGCGCCGCCTCGGGCAGGGTCCATGATTCGCGCGCCCATAGGGGCACCGGGTTCGAGTCCAGGCGAACGCCTTCCGCTGTGATGGGCATCGGGTCATCCCTCCGTTCTTGTCGGTGACAGGAGCCGGGTGAGCTCCCGCCGGTGTTGGTCGGCCCATGCTTGGACGGTGGCGCAGTCGTCGAACCATTCGCGCAGCAGGTCGCATCGGTCGCCGAACGTGTTGAGTTGTTCCGCGGTCAGGTCCTCGCCGATGGGGCCATTGGTTTCGATCACGTTGCTGGTCTGCCCGTTTTCGAACAGGTCGATGGCGAAACTCAGGCCGAACTCGTCCAGTTCGGTTTCGAACACGACCAGCGAGCATTCGTTTCCGGGATCCCGGTATTCGCGCAACGTGAACCCGGGTGAGTGCTCCAACTGGAGTGCGGGTGGTTCCGGCCTGTTCATGCGGGGTCCTTTTCCGTGGCCTGCAGTGCGTCGGCGAGCTCCTTGACGGGATCCCCGCCGGTGAGCTGCTGGGCGGCGAGGAACATGCTGAGTGTCATGTCGTTCGAGTGTTCGATGTATTTGGCGACGGTCTGTCTGTTCACGCCGCTTTCCTCGGCGATCCTGACGCGCGGGGTTTTGGTCAGGAGCATGCGTTTCTTCGTGTTCTCGACGGCCTTGGCGGCCGCGCGCTGCGCTTGGGTGAGCATCAGGGGTTTCTCCTTTCGAAAGATGGGGTGGCCGGGGTTCCCCGGCTGGCCGGGTCAGAACAGGAATCGGCGGATGTCGTCCGTGGTGGCCGGTGTGAGTTGGAATGGGCCGTCGCCGTGGGTTTCGATGCTGGCCAGGCCTTCCGGTGTCCGGTGGATGGTCAGGGTCCGGTTCCCCTCCCATTCGATGGTCAGGGTCTTGTTCCAGCCCTCCCGGGTGACCGTGACCCGGGTCTCGGTCTCGGCCAGATGCTTCCAGTCCTCGCTCCTCATTTCCTCGATCCTTTCTGTAAGCTCTTGCTGACAACACCATTAACGTAAGCACACGCTTACATAAAGTCAAGTGTCGGCGTGTCTCCACATGCTTACATGTAGCCTTTAGTCATGGCTTCTAGAGTTGAATGGACCGCAATCGATCATGCGGCGAAAAATGAACTAGCTCAGATCATCGATCGATCCGGTCTTTCATTGAGGGCGATGGCTGACCGTATGGGAGGCGTTATTAGCCATGTCCGCGTGGGTGATATTCATAACGGGGTAAAGGCTCCGGTGCGTTTGTCTGAGTTTCTCGCGATCTGCGAGGCCTGCGACGCCGACCCCATCCAAACCCTCCGCCGCATCATCGCCGAAGCCGAACGCATCCAACAACAAGCCACCCAACCAACGCAAACCCCAACCATCCACGCCGCCGACTACACGGACGTCAACGGCGAATCCCTAGAGGAGACCGCGGCGCGTGAGGAGGCCGCGAAGGAACGCGCGATGAGGAAATACCGCAGTGGCCATGGCTACGCCGCCTACCACGACAGCCACAAATACGACCCCGACCCAGACATCGCATAAGACACGAAACCATAGGAAACACAGACCCAGACCATTTTGTAGAGGTCACCAAAAAGGTAGGGAAGAAACGCAATGAGCCACGGCGATGATTTTGGCGACTACATCGTCTTCGTCGACGAATCCGGCGACCAAAGCCTTGAGAAAATCGATTCCGGGTATCCCGTATTCGTGCTCTCGTTCTGCATCTTCGAGAAGAAGCACTACTACAGCTACGTGGTACCCGAAACGCTTCGTCTCAAATTCGACTTCTTCGGCTCCGACATACCGATACTGCACGAACGAGAAATCCGCAAACGGGAGAACGACTTCAGAATTCTCATGAACGCCATCGTGCGTGAATCATTCTTCGCTCGGCTCAACTCAATCATGACGAACGCGGAATACACGATCGTGTCCACACTGATAGACAAACGCACCTACTCGCATTACGAGGCGCCATCCAACCCATACGACATCGGGGCGGAATTCGGATTGGAAAGGGTGTTCTACTACATGCAGGAGCACGGCCAACGGGGCAAGCGGATACCTCTCGTATTCGAAAGCCGCGGCAGAAACGAAGACGCCAGCCTGCGGAAGGCGTTCGATGCCATCATGCAGCGGACCAGACTTGCCGGAATGCCGGGCATGTTCGACTTCCATTGCGTCAGCAAGAAGGCCAATCTCCAAGGCCTCCAGCTCGCGGACCTCGTAGCCAGGCCGATTGGAACCCATTTCCTTCATCCCACGCAACCAAACCGCGCGTGGGGGATGCTCAGCAGGAAAATGCGATCGAATCCCAGCAACGGCAATATCGGGGGATACGGTCTGAAAATATATCCCACCCATGAGCCGACGCCGTTGGAATTCTGGCAGGAATGGCCAGGGTAAAACGAAAGGCTCCGGAACCGCTTCCGAAGCCTTTGCGCCGACCGGGTACTCCCAATCCATACGGATGATTTTATCCTCCACCACTCCTCATGGCAACGATTTAGCGTGTCGCAAAAAACATTGTGCACGCCATTGGTCGAAGGAAACAGGCAATCGAAATGAACGTCATGCCGGTCTCGCCCCGCCTCAACTACGGTCCCATGCGCATGCTCCTCTACCGGGTCGCACCCGGCCTGACCGTCGCCAGCGACCTGCTCGACGACGACACGAACGGCATATACGACCGCGACGACGACACCATCCTCATCGACCGTCGCATGACCTATACACGGAAACGCTGCACGCTCGTCCATGAGCTCGTCCACCGCATGTACGGCGATGACGACCACTCGCGCGAACACCGGTGCAGGATGACCGCGGCCCGCGAGCTCATCAGCCCCGTCGAATACGCTCTGGCGGAACGCATGTACGAGGGCGACAAGTGGCTCATGGCCGAAGAGCTGAACGTCACCCCCGAGATCATCGACGACTACCGGGAATGGCTCCACGACAACGCGGCATAAAAGACCAGAACAACCACTCACCAAAGGAGAGAACCATGAGGAAGATTATCGCGACCATCGCATCGATCGCACTGCTGGCCGGACTCACGGCATGCGGTGGGTCGGAAGTATCGGCGGACCAGACCACGAAGTCGGATTCGTCGTCAAAGACGCAGCTGCTGCCGAAACCGCAGCCGGCCGACCTGACCGGCACATGGAAGCAGACCAATTCGAACAGCGACGACACGTATATGCAGGCCACCGTCGCGGACGGCGCGATCAAGGTCGAATACATCATGGGGGACACGACGGCCCTGTTCTGGGCCGGCAGCTACGAGGCCCCCACCGAGGCCGGCGACTGGAAGTGGGATTCCGCGAACGACCAGGAACAGACGCAGAACGCGCTGCTCGCCTCGACCGATGACACGAAGACGTTCGAATACTTGGATTCGTCGAAGGAGCTGAGCTTCCCCATGACGATGCAGGGAGTGACCGCCACCATCAGAATGCAAAAGCAATGAACCGGTGAATCAAACACGAAAACCCGTCCGACGCTGCGGGCGGCTAATGCGCCGTGGAACATTAGAGCATGGTTTACCGTCACGGAATCAGGTTCTAATGTTCCAAACTAAGGTTTTGGAGCATTAGAGGGCATTTCGGGATTGCGTCTATTAAGTCTCTGAATGGATGCACGCTCGCGCAACATGCACGGGAAACGGCGGGTGATACTATGAACGACAACAGTACCCCGCACGCGAACGCCACCGGCGCGGCGAACCAGGCGGGGTCGTTTTCTTTTCCCCCCGATGATAAAAAGGGTCGAATTCGACCACTTCTCACGTTTGGCAACACGCCAACACCGAGGTGCCTCATTTGAAAGTGAGCGCGAAACCGGGAGTGGTGCCTCACTGGAAGTGAGCGCGAAATCCTAGTCGGTGTCGGCTGGTGTTTCGTTGTGGTCTTCCGGTCGGACGCCCGCGATCTTG
>NZ_JAFEJP010000024.1:0-16852 GCF_018555355.1 Bifidobacterium sp. SO4 | reverse complement strand
TGCCGCTTCGTCGCCATGCTGATCCTGTCTTCCATACGACAAGCCAAACAGACCAACCCGGTTTCGCGCTCACTCCAGGTGAGGCACCACTACCCATTTCGCGCTCAAAAAACGTGAGGCACGTCGCTGCCGCCACGAAGTGACGGAAAAGTGATATAATTCACAATAACTGAAGATTTGGCGGTGCCCCCGGGTGACATGGTCTCCCCGGGGGCATCTGCCGTTTATGGGGCAACACGCGAGGGCGCGTCGTTGTCCGGCGGAACCGTAATATAGATATTCGTGTGTGCCAACGGCATGCCTTATGTAACAGGTGTGCGCGCTGGGATATCCCTCAAGTCTGTGAACGCACGCAGCAATGCGACGCGGGAGACGGGAGGGCCATCGGGCCGGTGGGCTGGGCTAAACTTTTCCGATTCGTCGGGCATGCTGCGAACAGACATGCCTCGGCAGGTTCAGGGGAGTGGGGCTGCAGTGCGGCGGCCGCACGAATGCAAGAGAAACCACTGAATCGGAGAATTCAAGTTGCCTACTATTGAACAGCTCGTCCGTAAGGGACGTCAGGCAAAGCCGAAGAAGTCCAAGACTTTGGCTCTGAAGGGAAGCCCGCTGCGCCGCGGCGTGTGCACCCGTGTCTACACCACCACCCCGAAGAAGCCGAACTCGGCTCTGCGTAAGGTCGCCCGTGTCCGCCTGTCCTCCGGCGTCGAAGTCACCGCCTACATCCCGGGCGAGGGCCACAACCTGCAGGAGCACTCCATCGTGCTCGTGCGCGGCGGCCGTGTGAAGGATCTGCCGGGTGTGCGTTACCACATCGTGCGTGGTGCGCTGGATACCCAGGGCGTCAAGGACCGTAAGCAGGGTCGTTCCCTGTATGGAGCAAAGAAGGCGAAGTAAGAGATATGTCACGTAAGGGACCTTCCAAGAAGCACGTCGTGCTGCCCGATCCGATCTACGGTTCCACCGTGGTGGCGCAGCTCATCAACAAGATTCTGCTTGACGGCAAGAAGTCGATCGCCGAGGACATCGTGTACTCCGCTCTCGACATCGTCAAGGAGAAGTCCGACCAGGAGCCGGTGGCCGTCCTCAAGCGCGCCCTGGACAACATCCGTCCGTCCCTCGAGGTGCGTTCCCGCCGCGTCGGTGGCGCCACCTACCAGGTGCCGGTCGAGGTCAAGCCGAACCGCGCCAACACCCTGTCTCTGCGCTGGCTGACCGACTTCTCCCGCGCCCGTCGTGAGAAGACCATGGCCGAGCGTCTGGCCAACGAGATCCTGGACGCCTCCAACGGCCTCGGCGCTTCTGTCAAGCGTCGCGAGGATACTCATAAGATGGCAGAGGCTAACAAGGCCTTCGCTCACTACCGCTGGTAATCCAGAAAGAAATAAGGAAAAACGATGGCTGAAGAGATTTCGGACCTCCACGACGTCCGCAATATCGGCATCATGGCTCACATCGATGCCGGTAAGACCACCACTACCGAGCGAATTCTGTTCTACACCGGCAAGAGCTACAAGATCGGTGAGGTCCACGATGGCGCCGCCACCATGGACTTCATGGCTCAGGAGCAGGAGCGCGGTATCACCATCCAGTCCGCCGCCACCACCTGCTTCTGGAACCGCCAGACGCACGACACCAAGGACAAGTTCCAGATCAACATCATCGACACCCCCGGCCACGTGGACTTCACGGCCGAGGTGGAGCGCTCCCTGCGCGTGCTCGATGGCGCCGTTGCCGTGTTCGACGGCAAGGAAGGCGTGGAGCCGCAGTCCGAGACCGTGTGGCGTCAGGCCGACAAGTACGGCGTGCCGCGTATCTGCTTCGTCAACAAGATGGATAAGCTCGGCGCGAACTTCTACTACTCCGTCGACACCATCAAGGAGAAGCTGGGCGCCACCCCGATCGTCATGCAGCTGCCGATCGGCGCCGAGAACGACTTCGCCGGCGTGGTCGACCTGGTCGAGATGAAGGCCTACGTCTGGAACGGCACCGAGGGCCTCGGCGCCAAGTACGACACCACCGACATCCCGGCCGACCTGCAGGACAAGGCCGAGGAGTACCACGAGAAGCTCGTGGAAGCCGCCGCCGAAGCCAACGACGACCTGATGAACAAGTTCTTCGAGGACGGCGACCTGTCCAAGGAAGACATCCGCGCCGGCGTGCGTCAGCTGACCATCGCCAAGGAAGCCTTCCCAGTCTTCTGCGGTTCCGCCTTCAAGGACAAGGGTGTGCAGCCGATGCTGGACGCCGTCGTCGATTACCTGCCGTCCCCGGAGGACGTGCCGGCCATCAAGGGCTACAAGCCCGGCGACGAGTCCGTCGAGATCGACCGTCACCCGTCCAAGTCCGATCCGTTCTCGGCCCTGGTCTTCAAGATCTCCACCCACCCGTTCTACGGCAAGCTCGTGTTCGTGCGCGTCTACTCCGGCTCCGTCAAGCCGGGCGACAACGTGCTCGACTCCACGCGCGAGAAGAAGGAACGTATCGGCAAGATCTTCCAGATGCACGCCGATAAGGAGAACCCGATGGATGTGGCCGATGCCGGCAACATCTACACCTTCGTGGGCCTGAAGAACGTCACCACCGGTGACACCCTGTGCTCCATCGAGGATCCGATCACCCTCGACTCCATGACCTTCCCGGATCCGGTGATCCAGGTGGCCGTCGAGCCGAAGACCAAGGCCGACCAGGAGAAGATGGGCATCGCCCTCGCCAAGCTGGCCGAAGAGGATCCGACCTTCCAGGTCACCACGGACGAGGAGTCCGGCCAGACCCTGATCGCCGGCATGGGCGAGCTCCAGCTCGACATCATCGTCGACCGTATGCGTCGCGAGTTCAAGGTGGAGTGCAACCAGGGCAAGCCGCAGGTCGCCTACCGCGAGACCATCCGCAAGGCCGTCATGGACCAGGGCTACACCCACAAGAAGCAGACCGGTGGTTCCGGCCAGTTCGCAAAGGTCCTGATGAACTTCGAGCCGCTCGACACCACCGAGGGCAAGACCTTCGAGTTCGAGAACGCCGTCACCGGCGGCCACATCTCCCAGGAGTTCATCCCGTCCATCGAGGCCGGCGTCAAGGAAGCCATGGAATCCGGTATTCTCGCCGGCTTCCCGGTCGTGGGCGTCAAGGCCACCGTCACCGATGGCCAGATGCACCCGGTCGATTCCTCCGAAATGGCCTTCAAGCTCGCGGGCTCCATGTGCTTCAAGGAAGCCGCACCGAAGGCCAAGCCGGTCATCCTCGAGCCGATCATGAAGGTCGAGGTCCGTACTCCGGAGGAGTACATGGGCGAGGTCATCGGCGATCTGAACCAGCGTCGTGGCAACATCCAGTCCATGACCGACGCCATCGGCGTCAAGGTCATCGACGCCAAGGTCCCGCTGTCCGAGATGTTCGGCTACATCGGCGACCTGCGTTCCAAGACCCAGGGCCGCGCCATGTTCACCATGGAGATGGACTCCTACGACGAGGTGCCGAAGAGCGTCTCCGAGGAGATCATCAAGGCCCAGCGCGGCGAGTGACACGCGCTGCCCGTTGAAGTGGCCAGTGTCTCCAGTCAGCGGTAAAATCGTGTACCGCTGACTGGGTTCTGGCTCTTCAATGTGGCACATAACCCAGAAACCCAGTAGAATAAGCGAGTCCCCATGCGACCAGCATGGATACACTCACGAGACGTCCAGGAGGACAAAGAGTAATGGCAAAGGAAAAGTACGAGCGTACTAAGCCGCACGTTAACATTGGTACCATCGGCCACGTCGATCACGGTAAGACTACCCTGACTGCCGCCATCTCCAAGGTGCTGCACGAGGAGTTCCCGGATGTCAACCCGGAGTACGACTTCAACCAGATCGATTCCGCTCCGGAAGAGGCCGCCCGCGGTATCACCATCAACATCGCCCACATCGAGTACCAGACCGCTAAGCGTCACTACGCTCACGTCGACTGCCCGGGCCACGCCGACTTCGTGAAGAACATGATCACCGGTGCTGCCCAGATGGATGGCGCCATCCTCGTTGTGGCCGCCACCGACGGCCCGATGGCCCAGACCCGTGAGCACGTGCTGCTCGCCCGTCAGGTGGGCGTCCCGAAGATCCTGGTCGCCCTGAACAAGTGCGATATGGTCGAGGACGAGGAGCTCATCGAGCTCGTTGAGGAAGAGGTCCGTGACCTCCTCGACGAGAACGGCTTCGATCGTGACTGCCCGATCATCCGCGTGTCCGCTTACGGCGCCCTGCACGACGACGCTCCGGACCACGAGAAGTGGGTTGAGCAGATCAAGAAGCTCATGGATGCCGTCGACGACTACATCCCGACCCCGGTGCACGACCTGGACAAGCCGTTCCTGATGCCGATCGAGGACGTCTTCACCATCTCCGGCCGTGGTACCGTGGTGACCGGCCGTGTGGAGCGTGGCCAGCTGGCCGTCAACTCCCCGGTCGAGATCGTCGGTATTCGTCCGACCCAGTCCACCACCGTGACCTCCATCGAGACCTTCCACAAGACGATGGACGCCTGCGAGGCTGGCGACAACACCGGTCTGCTGCTCCGCGGCATCAACCGTACCGACGTCGAGCGTGGCCAGGTTCTGGCCAAGCCGGGCTCCGTCACCCCGCACACCAAGTTCGAGGGTGAGGTCTACGTGCTGACCAAGGATGAGGGTGGCCGTCACTCGCCGTTCTTCTCCAACTACCGTCCGCAGTTCTACTTCCGCACCACCGACGTCACCGGCGTCATCGAGCTGCCGGAAGGCGTCGAGATGGTTCAGCCGGGCGACCACGCTACCTTCACCGTTGAGCTGATTCAGCCCATCGCCATGGAGGAGGGCCTGACCTTCGCTGTGCGTGAGGGTGGCCACACCGTGGGCTCCGGTCGAGTCACCAAGATCCTCGCCTGATTTTCATCAGACAAGATCTAGTGCGCTTGAACTAGCGTCTTAGGAATCCCCTTCGGGTTCGTCCCGGAGGGGATTTCTTGTATACGAACGATTGCCGGAAGGTAAGAGGCCTGAGTGGTAGACCTATAACGGTATGGCCTGCGCGGGAAGCACACGTTCGCATTCCATAAGCGCAAGGCATGGCCCGACATTGCTGCGGGCTATTGGATTTCGTTATCGAGCGGTTGTTCAATAGAGGAAAGCCGCAACAACAAGGAGCGATGATTATGAGCGAAACCATGAAGGCCGCTATTTTCGTGGAACCCGGCAAGATGGCCGTGGAGGAGGTGCCGAAGGCACGCCTCGAAAAGGACGATGACGCGGTGGTGCGCGTGGTGCGCGCCTGCGTGTGTGGATCCGATCTGTGGTATTTCCGTGGACTCTCCGGCCACCCCAAGCACAGCCAGATCGGCCATGAGTCCATCGGCGTGGTCGAGGAGGTCGGCCCCGAGGTCACGTCCGTCAAGCCCGGCGACTTCGTGGTGCTGCCTTTCCCGTACAGCTGCGGCAAGTGCCCGGTGTGCAAGGCCGGTTTTGAATCCGTGTGCCCGCACGGCGGCTACTTCGGCGCCAGCCAGGCCGAATACGTGCGCGTGCCCGAGGCCGACGGCACCGTGGTCAAGGTGCCCGGCTCCCCCGAGGACTACGATGACGCCACGCTCGCCTCGCTGTTGACCATCGCCGATGTGATGTCCACCGGCTACCACGCCGCCGTTTCCGCCGAAGTCAAGCCCGGCGACACCGCCGTGGTGATGGGCGATGGTGCCGTGGGCCTGTGCGGCGTGCTCTCCGCGCACATGCTCGGCGCCAAGCGCATCATCGCCATGAGCCGTCACGAGGACCGTGCCGCCCTGGCCCGCGAATTCGGCGCCACGGACATCGTGGCCGAGCGCGACCAGGCCGCCATCGACAAGGTGCTGGAGATGACCGGCGGCTACGGTGCGGACGCCGTGCTCGAATGCGTGGGTTCCAAGCAGTCCTTCGACACCGCCATCGGCCTCATCCGCCGCGGCGGCGTCATCGGCCGTGTGGGTCTGCCGCACGATGTGGAGATCAGCGCTGAAGGTACGTTCTACGGCAACATCGGCATCAAGGGCGGCCCGGCACCGGTGCGCCACTATGACCTGAACGGCCTGCTGGATGCCGTGGTGAATCACGAGATCAACCCCGGTCGTGTGTTCACTGCCGAATACGATCTCGACCACATCCAGGACGCCTACGAAGCTATGGACCAGCGTAAGGTCATCAAGGCCCTGATCCGCTTCTGAGCGCCATGGCACTCAGGCTCCCCTCTCTGAGGGAAGCTATCAGCGAACTCGACCGGATCCGCGCACTGCCCAGCAGGCTGCCCTCTCTGAGGGGAGCTGTCAGCGAGGCTGACTGAGGGGAGCATTCATGCAGTCCGCTTCTCATCCGTGCGGGCACTCATTGCTCAATACCCATTGAAACTGCACCATACTTCTGATACACTTTAAACTGTATTAGAAGTATGGTGCAGTTTACGTAAGTGGTCGATGGCGACCGCGTGGCGTAGCTGCCCATCCGATATAGGAATGGGGTGGTTGCGATGTCAATCATGGTGCCCTATGTAATCGTGGCGATGCTGATCTGGCTGCTCATGCTGGTGCTCACCATCACCGTGCTGGTACTGGTGATCAGGGCTCTGCTGCGGATGAACCGGGAGCCCTCGCTTTCGATGCGGGCTGGTTCGGCCGGCGGAAATCCGCCGTTCTCCGGTGACGGTCCGATATCGGTAGCCCGACATCGCGTGCTGATGGCGCTGCTCGCCGGTGCAATCGTGCTGATTGCGGGTCTTGCTCTGAATGATGCGTTCCCGCAAAGCATGGCCCTCATCGCGGCGCTTACGCCGGGGCTCGCCGCATCGGCTGTCATGGCGGTCATCGCGTTGCCGTTCCCGGAGTCGTCGTCGCGGCAGGAAGGCCGTGGCGGTGTGCGCGTGGCGTCCCTGCGGTCGCGTGAGCCGTGGACCTATGCCCGGCAGTACGTGCTCATGCAGCCGCTACTGGCCGCGGGACTGCTCATCGCCTACCTTGGCTTCACCATCGCCACGGCGAGCCCCGACGATTTCGGCCTGATGCGAAGCATCGCGTTGACCGGTCCGAACGGCGAATCGCAAGGCTCGGCGGGCCCCTATCCGGGTTCCTACTATGCGGTGCCGCTGATCATCGTCACCTGCGTGCTGGCGGCGTTGGCCTGTCTGGCGCTGTGGCGCATCGCCCATGTGCCCAGCTCCCCGGATCCGCAGTATGGTGAGGAGGACAAGGCATGGCGCGTGCTGCTGACGCGGTTCACGGTGTTCCTGTCCGCCGGTTCGATGCTCACCTACGCGGTGGGCGTGCTGGTGGTGGCCGGCACCGCCACCGTGCGCGTCGGTACCAATTATGGTTCGCTGTCGCCGGCCTACGCGGACGACGTGTATCCCACGTTGGGCAACGCGCAGATCATCATGGGTGGTGTGGTGGCCGTGGTCGCTTGCATCTACCTGATTCTGGCGTGTGTCGCAGTCGTACGTCTCTGGACCGGGACGAGCCGGGGGAGCCGACGATGAGCGGCGGGGGAGACGAGCTGCGTCTGGTGATTCGCGAATCGTCGCCGACGCCCGTCTACGAACAGATTCGCGCGCAGATCGAAGGTATGGTGAAGGTCGGTGCCTTGCGTGACGGCGACAAACTGCCTTCGGTGCGTCAGCTCGCCGGGGATCTGCGCATCGCCCCCGGCACCGTGGCCAAGGCATACGCCGAGCTCGCCGAAAGCGGGGTCATCGAAACCGCGCCCGGTCGTGCCGCACGCATCCGGCATGTGACCACGATTCCCGAGCCGTTGCTCCAGGCCGCGCAGGACTATGCCGGACAGGCTCGCCGGCTCGGGGCATCCTTCGAGGATGCGCTGAGCGCCCTGCGCGCCCAGTGGAGCTGACCGGCGGGATAACGACGGCCGTACAATGGCCGCATGACTACGGATGGAATCACGATGGCTGCCGGGAAACGGCCCGAAGCGATCGAAGTGCGCGGCGCCCGCGTGCATAATCTCAAGAATATCGACGTCGATGTGCCGCTGGGAGAGCTCGTGGGCGTCGCCGGTGTCTCGGGCTCCGGCAAAAGCTCACTGGCACTGGGCGTGCTGTATGCGGAGGGCTCGCGACGGTATCTGGAAGCGCTCTCCACATACACGCGCCGGCGCCTGACCCAGGCGTCCCGCGCACAGGTCGACGAAGTGTTGCACGTGCCGGCCGCGCTCGCCTTGCACCAGCGGCCCGCGGTGCCCGGCATCCGCTCCACATTCGGCACGATGACCGAACTGCTCAACAGTCTGAGACTGCTGTTCTCCCGCTGCGCCTCGCACGTGTGCCCCTACTGCAGCGCACGGCAGCAACCCACGATGAACGTGGCCGCCGAACTGCCCACCGTGTGCGCGCACTGCGGCAAGGAATTCCATGCTCCGGGCGCGGAATCGCTGGCCTTCAACTCCGGCGGCGCCTGCCCCACCTGTTCCGGCACCGGCATCGTGCGCGAGGTGAACCGCGCGGCCCTCGTGCCGGACGAATCGAAAAGCATCGACGACGGCGCGGTGCTGCCATGGGGTTCCCTGATGTGGGACCTCATGAAGCAGGTGTGCGGCGCGATGGGCGTGCGTACCAACGTGCCGTTCCGCGAGCTCACGCCCGAAGAGCGTGACATCGTATTCAACGGCCCCGCCGTCAAGAAACACATCCTCTACCGGCCGAAGAAGGGCGACGACTTCGCAGAACTCGACTTCACCTACTACAACGCCGTCTACACCGTCGAGAACGCGCTCGCCAAGGCCAAGGACGAGCAGGGATTGAAGCGTGTGGCACGCTTCCTGGAGGAGAAGCCCTGCCCGGACTGCGGCGGCACCAGGCTGAGCAAGGCCGCCAGAGCTCCCGAAATAGAGGGACTGAATCTGGCTGGAGCCACCGCCATGACACTGGACGACGCGGTGGCGTGGGTGCGCGGCGTGCCCGCTTCGCTCCCGCCCGAGATGCGGTCGATGGCCACGAACATCTGCGAATCGTTCCTCGACGTGGCCCGCCGTCTGCTGGAACTTGGCCTGGGATACCTTTCGCTCGACCGTGCCGGGGCAACCCTGTCCACCGGCGAACGCCAACGTGTGCAATTGGCTCGCGCCGTGCGTAACCGCACCACCGGCGTGCTGTACGTGCTGGATGAGCCGTCCATCGGCCTGCATCCCTCGAACGTGGACGGACTGCTCGGCGTGATGTGCGATCTTGTGGCGGACGGCAACTCCGTGATGGTGGTCGACCATGACGTGCGCGTGCTCAAGGCTGTCGACCACCTCATCGAAATGGGGCCGGTGGCGGGTGCCGAGGGCGGCCATGTGATAGCGCAGGGCACAGTGGCGGACGTGGAACATGACGTCGGCAGCCGCATTGCGCCGTTCCTCATGGAGGATGGGCAGCGGCGCGTGCGGGCGCGCGTCGCTGCGGCATTGGTAGGCGGTGCCGTCGCAGCCGACAACGTTGCCATGGCTGGTGGCACCGCGACTTGCGGCACCGGTCAGGGTAGTGATACAGCCGCAGCCTGCGATGCCGGCCAAGCCGGTGGTGCCGCCGCGGCCACGTTACCGGACAGTTCTGGTATGTTCGCGCTTGGCCGGATCCATCTGGAAACCGGCCCGTTGCACACGGTCAAGCCGCTCTCCGTGGACATTCCGCGCGGCCGGCTGGTGGCGGTCACCGGTGTGTCCGGATCCGGCAAGACCACGCTGGTGCTGGAAACGCTGATTCCGGCGCTCAAGGCCGCGGCGGCCGGAGATCCGTTGCCTGCGCACGTTCGCAAACTCGAGGCTGGCGGCATTACCCGAGCCAACCTCATCGACGCCACGCCGATCGGTGCTAACGTCCGCTCCACCGTGGCCACCTATGCCGATATCCACGACGAATTGCGCCGCGCGTTCGCCCGTACGGACGAGGCCAAGGCGGCTGGGTACAAAGCCGGCGACTTCTCCTACAACACCGGTCGCCTGCGTTGCCCCACCTGCGACGGCACCGGGTCCATCTCACTGGACGTGCAGTTCCTGCCGGACGTGACCATCGCCTGCCCCGACTGCCGAGGTTCCCGGTATGCGCCCGAAGCCGGAACGATTCACCGGGCCGTCAAGATCGGCAAGAGTCACAAGACGAACGGTGCCGGCAGCAAGAACGTTGTCGTCAACGGGAGCGGGCCCACCATCGGTGGGGTCCTGCGGGACGATGCCGCGCATGGTGAGTCCGCCGGCGAACGTTCGCTGACGTTGCCGCAACTCATGGCGATGAGCGTGGACGAGGCCCTGGCCGTGACCGGCGACATGCGGAAAGTCCACGCCAGACTGACCACGCTGCACGATCTGGGACTCGGCTATCTGACGCTCGGCGAACCGACGCCCGCCCTCTCCGGTGGCGAGGCGCAGCGTCTCAAACTCGCCAGCGAGATGGGCAAGGCCCAGTCGGACGCCGTATTCGTGTTCGACGAGCCGACCATCGGCCTGCATCCGCTCGACGTGCGCGTGCTGCTCGGCGTTTTCGACCGGCTCGTGGCGAGCGGCGCCACCGTGGCCGTCATCGAGCATGATCTGGACGTCATCGCCAACGCCGACTGGATCATCGACCTCGGTCCGGGCGGCGGCGAGGCGGGCGGACGAATCGTGGCCGAAGGCACGCCCGAACAGATCGCCGCCAACCCGCAGAGCATCACCGGCCAATACCTGCGCATCCTTTGACGGAAAGCGCCGCGCCCTCGTAAGACGGGCAATGCGGGGGCGCGGACGCGGCGGGGGAGTAGGATAACCGGCGTGGCTCAGGTTCTAGGTATCAAACGCGCGACAGCGGACGCAAAATACCGTCAAATGACCGAACAACCGGTCCGTCCGCTGATTCTGAGGCTTTGCCTGCCGGCCGTCATCTCCAATCTGGTGACCACCGCGTACAACCTCACGGACACGTTCTTCATCGGCCAGCTCGGCACCTCGCAATCCGGCGCCATCGGCATCGCCTTTTCCATCATGACGATCCTGCAGGCGATCGGTTTCTTCTGCGGCAACGGCGCGGGCAATTCGATGAGCCGCGAACTCGGCAAACGCAACAACGAACGCGCCGCACGACTGCTGGCGCTCGGCTTCGCGGGCGCGGTGCTGTTCGGACTGCTGGTCACCATCATCTGCCTGAGCACGCTGCGCTCGCTGGTGGTGGCGCTCGGTTCGACCGCCACCATCGCGCCGTACGCCGTGCAATACCTGACGCCGATCCTCGTGGCCGCGCCCTGCGTGTGCGGCTCGTTCGCGTTGAACGGGCTTCTCAGATACCAGGGCCAATCCGCGTTCGGCATGATCGGTCTGGTCTCAGGCGCGCTGCTCAACTTCCTGCTGGCACCATTGTTCATTTTCGTGCTGCATCTGGGCATCTTCGGTGCGGGATTGGCCACCGGCATCTGCCAGGCCGTGAGCTTCATCATCCTGACCGTCATGAGCGCCAAGTTCGGCGTGCTCAAGCTCTCGCTGCGCAACTGCAAGCCGGATCCGTTGCTGTTACGTGAGATCGCGGGCGGGGGCCTGCCCTCCCTGGTGCGCCAGGGTGCCGGCTCCATCGCCACCACTTGCGTGAACATCGCCGCCAACCCGTTCGGCGACGCGGCGATCGCCGGCATGGCCATCGTGATGCGCATCATGCTCGGTGTCAACTCGGTGATCGTGGGCCTCGGCCAGGGCTTCCAGCCGGTGTGCGGATACAATTACGGTGCCGGTAAGTTCGCGCGCGTGCGCGAGGGATTCTGGTTCTGCGTGAAGCTGTCCACGTGCGTGCTGTTGGTGCTGGGAATCACGATTTGGCTGACCGCTCCGCAACTGGTGGAAATCTTCCGATCGGACCCGGCGGTGGTGACGGTGGGCGTGGCCGCGTTGCACTTCCAATGCCTGTCGGTGGCGCTCAACGGCATGAACATGATGGGCAACATGATCAGCCAGACGCTCGGCAAAACAGGCATCGCCTCGTTCCTGGCGGTATGCCGTACGGGCCTGTACCTGGCGCCGGTGGTGCTTGTGCTGCCACATGCCATCGGCATCACCGGCGTGGAGGTGGCGCAGACCGTGTCCGACGTGCTGACGTTCGCCACGACGGTGCCGTTCATGCGGCGTATCCTGCATGAGCTGCGGTAGGGTGGCATGCCTATTCCGTAGCCAGCGGAGTCACTGTTGATGCGATTCCCTCAGTTGGCTTCGCCGGCAGCTACTCTAGCGGGCAAGAGAAGCCGAGGGAATGAGAAAAGGGGAGTAAGTGGGACAGTTCGGTGTGATGGTCGGCCAGTTGGTCGGCTTCTTCATCATGCTCATGGTGGGCTACGGCTGCGTGCGCCTGCGGTTCTACGGCAAGGTGGCGCTGGACGGCATGTGCTCGCTGCTGCTCAACGTGCTCATCCCCGTGCTGGTCTTCTCGAACGCCGTGGACGGCACGGACCGCTCCCATCTGGCGGCCAACTGGGGCGTGATGCTGCTCACCGCCGTGATGTATGGCCTGCTCATCCTCGTGTTCTGGACGCTTGCGCGTCTGCTGCGTCTGCGCGGTTCCAGAAGCCACGTGTTCCAGGCGTCGCTCATCTTCGGCAATGCCGGATTCATCGGCATCCCGCTCATCATGGCGCTGTTCCCGCATGAGGGCGCGATCTACGTGGCACTCATGTCCATCGTCGACCAAGCGTTGCTGTGGACGTACGGCGTGTGGCTGTGCGAGCCGGTCCGCGAGGACAGAGGCGATGGCGGGGGAGCATCGGGAAGCGCGGGTGAGGCTGCGGCTCGTGGCGGAATCGCCGGACAAGACACCAAAAGCAAGGCCGCCGGCAAGCCCACGTTCGGCTCCCGCGTGCTCGGTCTGCTGCGCCGCTTCGTCAACCCCGCCTTCATCGGCGTGATGATCGCGCTGGCGCTGATCCTACTGGGCGTGCGCGTACCGGACATCATCCTGAAGCCACTGCACACCATCGGCAACATGGCCACGCCGATGTCGCTCATCTACCTCGGCGGCCTGTTCGCGCTGACCCGCTGGTGGAACGTGCTGCGTCGCTACGAGTTGTACGTGGGCCTTGTGGCCAAGATGATCGTGTTCCCGCTGGCGTTCTATGCGCTGCTCGTGGCCGTTGTGGGCTTCCTGCCGACCTGGGTGCCGATTACGCACGACATGATACTGGTGATCACGGTGATTGCCGGTCTGCCCACCATGACCACAATCGCGATGTTCACCGGCCGCAAGGACAACATGCCCGAATACGCGGTGGGATTCGTGCTCGTGAGCACGCTGTTCTCCCTGTGCTCGCTGGCCCTGGTCTCCGCAATCGTGTTCTGACAGCGGCAATTGGGTGTGTACGCATGTACCTGTAAGCGGGTAAGGTCGGCCGGTATGGAAGAGAGCAACGTTGACGCGCCGCGCAGGCGCGTGGACCCCGACCGCAAGCAACGCATCATCGAGGCCTGCCTGACGGTGGTCGCCGAACGCGGTGTGGCGGGTACCTCGCATCGTGTGGTGGCGGCTGCGGCGCACGTGCCGCTCGGCTCCATGACCTACTACTTCGATGGCATGCATGACCTGCTCCATCAGGCGTTCGATCGGTTCGCCGACCGGTCCATCGCCGCGTTCTCGGCGCGAATGGATGCGGCTCGCACGCCCGAGGAGGTATGCGAGGCCATAGCCGCCAGCGTCGAACACGACGTGCTCGCCACGGAGCGGGACACGGTCATCACCCTCGAGTTCTATACGCTCGCCGCCCGCGACGCATCATTCCGCGACATCAGCGACCGTTGGATGGGCGCCGTGCAGCAGGAGCTGGGTCGCTTCTTCGACGCGCGGACCGTGGCGCTGCTGGACGCGATGATCGAGGGTCTCACCCTGCACCGGGCGCTCGGCGGCGAGCCCAAGGACGCGAACGACCTACGCGAAGGCATCCGCCGCGTGGCGTTCGGTGAGGTTCGATAGTCGTTACTGGGCGGTGTAGTCGTCGTCGGCTTCCCCGGAATCGTCGAAGGCGGAGTCGCCCATGTATTCGCGGGCGCTGACGCGGTTCACGTTACGCGACTGGTCCACCGCGCGCTGGATGACGCGGCGCACCTCGAACCCGTGAATGACGTTCCTGAGTACCAGCTGCCCGCCGGAGGACTGATCGCGTGTCTCCAGCGTGATGGTGGACAGGCCGAACAGTCGCTGCAGCAGCGTGCGCGTGACCGTCAGGTCGACCACGCGGAACAGCTTCGTCACGTCGTAGGTCTCGCGCAGAATGCCGGATTTGACCGCGATCTCGTCGTTGGTCAAGGTGTAGGTGGTGAACGTGAACGGGGTGCGGCACCAGTTGCGCTTGCGCTGCGCCCACAGGATATCGCCGTCGGCCATGCTGTTGGACATCGTGGTTCCTTTCGTCAAAGGCCTTGTCGCTCTTCCATCGTAGACGATGACGGGATGCGTGGTTTGTGAACATCGCGGCGTTGTAAGCTAGGCAATACGAAATACGAAGTGGTGCTCGGCCATAGGAACCGGGCATAGGAGGTTTTCGCCATGGAAGGCGATGCGGTTACGATTCGTGATGTGGCGAAGCTGGCCGGGGTGGCGGTGTCGACCGCGTCACGTGCATTGGGCAACGGGTCGGCTTCCGCGAAGACCAGGCTGAAGGTGCAGCAGGCGGCGGAGGCCTTGCATTTCGTGCCCAATCAGGCGGCGAAGCAGCTGACTTCGGGCAAATCGAACATCGTGGCCATCGTGGTGCCCGAGGAGCCGGATTTCGTGTTCCATGATGCGTTTATTTCAGGTGTTGTGTCCCAACTGGCGACCTCGTTCGCCTCGGCCCGTTTGCTGCCGTTCTTGGTCCTGACGAAGCCGCATGATGCCCAAGGTTTCCTGAAGCTGTTGAACGGTTCCGGAGCCGCGGGCGTGGCAATCGCCAGTTTCCATTACACGAAGCCGTTCGCCGATGCAGTGAAGGAGTTCGGCAAGCCGGTGGTGTTCATCGGCCGTCCGCATGTTTCGATGCAGTACCCGTATGTGGACGTCGACAGCTATCAGGGGGGCTATGCCGCCGGTGAGCTGTTCGCGAAGCGAGGCCGCAAACGCATCGCGATAGTGGCGGGTCCGAACGATATGCTCACACCACAGTTGCGCACGGAGGGCATCGTCGATGCCGCGCGGCAGTTTGATTGTGAGATTATTGGAACCGTTTCCGGTGATTATTCAATGGAACATGGCGAGGTAGGGATGCGTGAGATCCTGGAAAAGCATCCCGAAGTGAACGCGGTGTTTGCGCATTCCGACGATATCGCGGCAGGTGTGTACCGGACATTGCATGCCGCCGGCAAACGCATTCCCGAAGATGTGGCGGTCATCGGATTTGATAATTTCCAGACTGCCGATGTGTTGACTCCAAGATTGACCACATTCGCTCAACCGTTGCCAGCCATGGCGGAAGCGGCAACGGAGATGCTGGTGGAACGTCTGGAGACGGGAGAATGGAAGCGGCGCGCCGTGCTGTTCCCTGCACGTCTCGTGGAACGGGAGAGCGTCTGAACCGTGCCTGAAAGCCGGATGTATCGAACCGGTTTGTTCGGTTTTGTTTGATGTGAACGCGCACAACTTACGCGACACGCACAACATGCCGTGATGTTGCTTAATTACCGATTGGTATGGTAAATTCTTCATCAGTTTTTGGAAACGGTTCCAAAAACTAGGGTGACGCGAAGAAGCGTCATGAGGAGAGGATGCAGTGATGCATCCATGGAAAAGGAGAACAACATGATAAAGAAGTCGGCAAAGAGCATCGTCGCGGCGGCCCTGGCCATGACGACGATGGTCAGCCTCGCCGCATGCGGCGGATCCAACTCCGGCAGCGAAGGCGCGAAGACCTCCGACGGCAAGACCATCATCAAGATTCAGACCTTCAACAACTTCGGCTACGGCAAGGCCACCAACGAGCGCCCGGGCGCCGATCTGTGGAGCCAGTACGAGAAGGAGAACCCGAACGTCAAGATCGAGGAGACCGTCGCCTCCGGCTCCGACGAAGCCCGCTCCGCGTTCAACACCGCCATCTCCTCCGGTGCCGATGCGTACGACATCTACGCCGCCGACATCGCCTGGATGCCGTCAATCCTCGCCATGCCCGATTCGTTCATGGACCTCAGCGATTACGTCAAGGGCAACGACTGGCTCGATTGGAAGACCGAGGGCGGCAAGACCTCCGATGGAAAGCTGATCGGCGCCGGCAACGACATCGGCCCGACCGCCCTGTGCTACCGTTCCGACCTGTTCGCCAAGGCCGGCCTGCCGACCGACCGCGACGAGGTCGCCAAGATGCTCGGCGGCGACGACGCCACCTGGGACAAGTACTTCGAGGTCGGCAAGCAGTACACCGAGAAGACCGGTCTGCCGTGGTACGACGCCATGGGCGGCATCTGGGGCACCATGAAGACCCAGGTCAAGGAAGCCTACGTCAAGCAGGATGGCACCGTGGTCGCCACCGGTGACACCGTCAAGAAGATGTACGACCAGCTGACCGCCACCACGGACATGTCCGCCCACCTCAACCAGTGGTCCGACGACTGGAACGCCCAGTTCAAGTCCGACACCGGCTTCGCCACCATCATGTGCCCGGCCTGGCTGGTCAACAACATCAAGGGCAACTCCGGCTCCGACTTCAAGGGCTGGGACGTCGCGGACGTGACCCCCGGCGGCGGTTCCAACCAGGGTGGTTCCTGGCTCGTGGTTCCGGAGACCTCCAAGGTGAAGGAAGAGGGGGGCTGCGGACGTTTTCTTGGAGACCGAACGGAAAGATTTTCGTATGTTCAGTCTTGAGGAACGAGAGCGTGCGGTGGAGTTGTATTTCACCACGCCGATGACGACGGCCCAGGTGGTGGAGCATC
>NZ_JAFEJP010000023.1:0-28980 GCF_018555355.1 Bifidobacterium sp. SO4 | reverse complement strand
TCCCTGCCATCCCCCCGCCACAGCCACCCGTTTTCACCAAACAGTCGGCCAGACATCAGCGAATTCCCAGTGATTCGGCCGTTTTCCTCAAGGCCTAGGCATAAAGTGGAATTGCATTTATTCACTTATCGTTCACTTTTTGCCGCAACTTGCAAGGAACACCCGTGTCCAATACCGCCATCAAACGCACCGTCTCCGGCCGTCTCGTCAAGGTCGCCGCCGCCATCGCCACGGCCGCCATCGCGCTGGGCCTGTGCATGGTCTCCAATGACAACGTGAGCGCCGCCATCAAGGAGCGCCGCGTGGAGCGTCTCAACGCCCAAATCGAAAGCGTCTACACCACCGATTACCAGCAGATGATGGACGACCAGCTCACCAGCGAGCGCGACGCCAAGGAGCGCACGGTCGACAACATCTACACCAAGATCAACCCGTACGGCACCAACACCACGTCCATGTACGTGTACTTCACCACGGACAAGGCCTCCACGGTGAGCTACACGGTCTCCGCGGACGGCTACCCGGATTACACGGCCACCGCCGTCACCAGCGACGAGGCCGCGAGCGCCATCCGTTCCGCCGTGGACTCCTACGCGAGCACCACCGGCGACACCATCACCCCGAGTGCCGCCGAGGAGAGCGAGGCCGCTTCGGATGTGTCCGAGGATGAGCTGGCCTCCACCACCCACGAGTTCCTGGTGCTGGGCCTGATTCCCCAGGTCAAGAACACCATTACGCTGACCATCACGGACACCGACGGCCAGACCACCACGCGCACGATCACCAAGACCGGTCCGAAGCTGCTCGGCGCCGAGGAGACCCGTCTCGAGTAGACCGTCTCCCCGGACGACGACACGCTCACCGCGCTCGGCAACGGCCTGTACGCCATCCTCGGCAATGATTCCAACGAGCAGGACTTCATGTACTACTACGACGCGAACGGCGTAATTCGCGGCGAGGTGCCGGTCCTGTACTACCGTTCCCACCGTCTGTTGTTCGATTCCAACGGCCTCATGTGGTTCTCCGCCTCCACCAAGACGTTCGTGGGCATGAACCGACTGGGCAAGCTCGTCAAGATCATCGACTTGGGTGACCGCTTCATCCTCCACCACGACTACGCGCTGGATTCGGACGGCAACATCGTCTCCCTGGCCACCGATCTCAAGCGCGAGGACCATGCCGTGCAGGATCAGGTCATCAAGGTGGACACCTCCACCGGCAAGGTCTCGCTGCTGCTGGACTTCGGCGAGATGTTCGCCGAATACAAGGCCTCCACCGACCATTCCGGCATCGACGAATCCGACCCGACCGCCACGAACCGTTGGGACTGGATCCACTTCAACACCATCCAGCTCATGGACGACGGCTCCGCATTGCTCTCCGCGCGCGAGACCTCCACCATGATCAAGGTGAACGACATCGAGGGCACGCCCACGCTCGACTACATGATCGGCGAGAAGTCCGTGTGGGACGGCATGGACGAGACGAAGTCCTTCCTGACCAAGGTGGGCGACTTCGGCGACACCGGCGGCCAGCACTCGATCACCGTGCAGTACGACTCCTCGCTGGAGGACGGCCAGTACTACATCTACATGTTCGACAACAACTTCGGCTATGCCATGACCCGTCCGGACTTCGATTGGACCGTGATCGACGGCATCTCCACCGCGCAGTCCTCCAAGGATGAGAACTCGAACTCGCAGTTCCGCAAGTACCTGGTGGACGAGAACGCCGGCACGTACACCGAGGTGCAGTCGTTCGACGTGCCGTATTCGCCGTACGTCTCCTCCGCCGAGGAGATCAACGCCGATCTGAACCTCGTGGACACCGGCATGCAGGGCGTGTTCGGCGTGTACGACGATTCCGGCGATCTCAAAGCCCAGTACAAGATGGGTCTGAGCACCGCGTACATCTACCGCGTCTACCAGTACGGCTTCCGCGGCTTCTACTTCGCGTAAGGAATCGGTCTGCGACCGATGCTGCAGCCCCGCGGTCTTATGACCGCTCTTCTACTACCCCTCACCCGGCCCATGCCGGGAGCTCCCCTGACAAGGGGAGCCGAGATTTATGTGTAGATCTTGGCTCCCCTTGTCAGGGGAGCTGGCTCGCAAAGCGAGACTGAAGGGTAGTAGAAGAGCGGTCCTGCAAGGGACCGCGGGAAGCAAAGCATCGGCCACCAGGCCGATTCCATTCGTAAAACTCTACGCCGCGGCCTTCGCCGCCTCATACCGCTTGCGAATCAGATCCTCATAGAACGCCACGGCATCCGCCGGCGTTCCGTCATACACGACCGTGTGCTCGTCCACCACGAGTACGCGGTCGATCGCATATTCGGGGCGGCGAATCATGTCCGTGTCATGCGTGGCGAAGATCACCTGCTCGTTGTAGCTGAACAGCGCCTTGGCCACATGCATGGTGCCGATCTCGTCCAGTCCCTTGCTAGGCTCGTCCGCCACGATGGCGCTCGGGTTGAAGCTCAGCGCCGCGGCGATGGCCAGCAGATGCCGCTTCTCGGAGTCCAGTTCGCTGGCCTTGGCGCGGGCCACCTGGGCCAGATCGAAGTGCGCGAACAGGTTGCCGATGCGCGCATGTCGCTCCCCCTCGGCGATCTTGTGCTTCTTCAATGCCTCGGAAACGGCCTCGCTGATGTTCTCCGCACGGTAGAAGCTGTTCGGGATCTCCTCGCGGCGCACCTTGCCCACCAAGTCCTCGATACGCTTGAGGTCGCGCTTGGATGCCGGGTCGAGTCGTTCCTCACCGCCCGTGATGGTCACGGTGCCGGCGGTGGCCTTGAGCGAACCATCCAGCAGTCCCAGCAGCGTGGATTTGCCGGCGCCGTTGAGCCCGATGACGGCCACGCGCTGTTCGCTGATGGTCAGCGACGTGGGCGCGAGTCCGACATGCCCATCGTCATAGGTGTGTCCGGCCCCATCGAGCGTGAAGGTCAGCGATGCCGGACGCGGCAGTTCCTTGGGTTTGAAGAATGAGAATCCCATGCCGCCCATTGTAGTGCCGGATGCCCCGCCAGCCGCATCCCCGCAGGCGTACCGGTACCCACCTGCCGTGATTCGACCCACTGGAGATCGTTTGAGTACAGAAAACGATGCCTTCTATCATCAAACGATCGCAATATGACCGATTCGCGAACGTTTCATGATAGAAAGACCGCTCTTCTGTCCTGAAACGTTCGCTGAAAGGCCGATCTGCGATTGTTTGGCGTTAGAAGGCGGCATCTCCTGGCACCAAACGGTCGCTAGCAACCCAGCAGCGCGGCGACCGTGTCGAGGACGGCGCGGATGTTGCGCTCGAATTCCCCAGGTTCGGGCAGGAGCGAGACGGCGAGGTAGCCGTTGGATTCCATATCGAAGAAGTAGCCGGGTTGTCCGGTCAGTCGGTGGTCCGTGATGAGGCGCAGCACCAGTTCGTTCTCGTCGATGACCGAAGGCACGCGCAACAGCACGTTCCAGCCGCCCTCCGCGCGCAGCACGCTCACCAGACCGTTGGGATCAGCATCCAGCAGCTCATGCAGTCGGGCGAAGTTGCCGCGCACGCGCTCGGCGGTACGCGCGGTCTGGGCAGGGGCGACGGCCAGCAGGTCGGGAATCATTGTGGCGATGATGTCGCTCATCGGCAGGTAATCGTCGGCGATGACGTCCAGTCGGCGCTTTGCCTCGGCCACATCCTCGGACGGTCCGGACACTTGGATCCATCCGACCTTGGCGTGCGGGGCGGCAAGCATCTTGGAGAAACCGTCCAACGCGAACGTGAGCACGCCCGGTTCGCCGGCCAATCGCGCATTGCCGGGGAACGGTTCGAGGGAATAGTCGTAGAAGACCTCGTCGGCGATGAGCGCGATGCCGTGCTCCCGGCAAAGTCGCACCAGGGCCTCGCGTTCGGATGGCTTGACGTAGGAGCCGGACGGGTTGTTGGGGTTGATAAGCACCAGCGCGCGGATACGCGAGCCTTCCGCACGGTCCAGCAGTTCGGCGATGGAGGCGGTGTCGATGAACCATGAACCGTCGAACTGAAGCTGGTATTCGACCGTCTCCACGCCTTCGAGCCGTGCGATGGATTCGATGAGCGGGTAGCCGGGCTTGGGTGCCAGCACCGCGTCGCCGGGGTCGCACAGCAGCTTGATGAGCCAGGAGTAGGCCTCGGATGTGGAGCTCAGGAGATACAGGTCGTCGGCCGCAACCGCTGGGAATTTCGCGTCCGCAGTGGGGTCGGTGGACGTCTCTTTCTTGGGTTCCGATGAATCGGCGCCTTGCTGGCCCGCCGATGGCACAGGACCGTTGCCCGACTCCGCCGCGCGGCTTCCAGCTTCGGCAACGCATCCCTCGCTCAGGAACGTAGCCAGCGATTCGCGCGCGTGGCGCGGTCCGCGAGGGTCGGCGGTGTACACGCTCGGCACCAATGCCGGGGCCAGCCCATGGCGCGTGGGGTTGGAATCGTTGAGTTTACCGAGTGCGATGCCGGCCGCCTTGGCCTGTGCTTCGGCCGCTGCGATGGGGTTCGGGGCACTGATGTCCACTCGGGAGGAGAAATGCACGGTCATATCCTCCACCATAGAACCTGCCATTCCCCGGCGGCCATGCGCCGGTGCAGCAGGTTCAGGCTCCCCTCTCTGAGGGGAGCTGTCGAACGCAGTGAGACTGAGGGGAGCCTCAGCCAGCTCAATCTCGGAACCCCACTCAGTCGAAATCACAATAAAACTCCGCCAAACCAAGATCGACATGAATCCTTGTTTTCGACTCCCTCTGTCGGAGGAGCCAGCGGCGCCGTCTCCAAGTACGCCGCCCCTCACCCTCGGCTCCCCTTGTCAGGGGAGCTGGCGGCGAAGCCGACTGAGGGTAGTCCCTTCGGATCATGCCAATCTTGGTTTAACCAACTTCTTTGAATCACAACAGTCGTGGTGTATCAAAGCCAACAAAAACTCCCCTCCGGCCGAAGCCAGAGGGGAGTCGAAACGCATTCAGCAGAACCGGAACGCCATCACTGCTGCTTGGTGCTGGCGTAGTAGGCGGCGCCCACGATGCCGGCCTGGTTACGCAGCTTGGCGGGCACGATCGGCGTCTTGATGTCCACGTACGGCAGGAACTTCTCGCTCACACGGCTCACGCCGCCGCCCACGGTGAACAGATCCGGGTTGAAGTACTTCTCCATGAGGCCGTAGTACTTGGTCAGGCGCTTGGCCCACTTCTTGTAGCCGAGCTCCTCCTGCTCACGGATGGCGGAGGAGGCGTACTTCTCGGCGTCCAGGTGCTTGGCGCTCAGGATGATGTGGCCCAGCTCGGTGTTCGGAATGAGCTGGCCGTTGTAGATGAGGGCGGTGCCGATGCCGGTGCCGAGCGTGGTGGCGATCACCAGACCCTCCTGGCCCTTGGCGGCACCGTACTGCACTTCGGCGAGACCGGCGGCGTCGGCGTCGTTGACCACCACGACCGGGCGGCCGCACGCCTCGGAGAACACCTCGGTGACGTCCACGCCGATCCAGGACTGGTCGAGGTTGGCCATGAAGTCGAGCTTCTTGCCGGGCTTGATCGGGGCGGGGAAGGCGATGCCGACCGGAGCGGATTCCGGCACTTCGAAGTGGTCGAGCTGCTGCTTGACGATGGCGGCGACGGCCTGCGGCGTGGAGACCTCAGGAGTGAGGATCTTCAGTCGCGGTTCGGCGAAATCGCCCTTGGTGAGGTCCACGGGTGCGGCCTTGATGCCGGAACCGCCGATGTCGACGCCAAAAGCCTGTGCAGTTTCAATCATCGTTGACCCTTCCTTTCCCGAAAAATAGGATTCGTTTGGTGCACCCAGTCTAACGCGGCCGGAGTGCGACACCAAAGATTTCGCCCGTATACTGCAATCGTGTGCATCAGCTACGTAGTTTGCGCGCCCCGATACACGAGCGATTCGCCGCCCAGCGCGAATCGGAACGATGAGGCGGACGAAACGAACCGCATCGCGCGACCAATACGCAGGCTCGCCCGGAATCCGCGCGATAATGGGAGACATGGCAGAACATACCCAACTCATTGATGCAATCAACATCCGCACCGCCGTGCGCGCCTATGACGCCGAGCCGATCGACGACGACACGGCCCGTCAGCTCGAAATGACCCTTCAGCCCATCAACCTGCTCGCCGATCTCAACATCCAGCTGGTGCGCGACCAGCCGAAGGTGTTCGCCGAGGCCAATGCGTCCGGTCACCTCACGAACGCCGCGAACTATCTGGCCATCGTGGGCCCGAAGGATGACGACGAGGCCAAGGAGCGCGCCGGATTCTATGCCGAGCGCGTGGTGCTCGCCGCCACACTGCGCGGACTGGGCACGCTGTGGGTGGCCGGTTCGTGGGATCGTGCCGAAGCCGCCAGGCACTGCCGCGTGACCGGCACGCAGGAGCTGTACCTGGCCGTGGTGGTCGGCCATCCGCAAAACCATCTGGAATACCAGGCGAAGTCCTATGACCAGCTGTGCGAGATCCAGCGCACGCATCGCCCGTCCAAGAGCTACGAGCAGTTCACGGCTCTGATGAGCGACGAGGCCCACGAAGCCGCGCCGGCATGGTTCAAGGCCGGTGTGGAGGCCGCGATGAAGGCGCCGAGCGCGATGAACCGCCAGCCGGTCACCTTCACGTACAACGCCGACGACGACACCGCCGCCGCGCACATCGACCCGGCCGCGGACGACGAGCATTGGGCGCTGAACGACCTCGGCATCGCCAAGCTGCACTTCCAGATCGGCGCCGGCCAGGGCCAGTGGGCCTGGGGCGACGGCGGCCTGTTCATTCACAAGTAAGCCACAGCACATCGGCTCCCCCTGCCTCACACATCGCCATGGGGCAAACAGCCTGACGAACTGCGCGTGGCGAGGTGAACGATTGCACGGCAAAGGCTCCTCGTCGTTGAGGATGTCGCCATGACACAAAACAGCAGAGCTGTTAGGTAATGCGCGAGACGACGGTCGAGCCAGCATAACGCGAACGAAGTTCGTCCGTAATCGTCGGACGAGCTGTCGTCGTAGACGACTGAGGGGAGCGCTCGTTCGGATTACGGGCGCTCCCCTCAGTCTCGCTACGCGAGCCAGCTCCCCTCAGCGAGGGGAGCCATAAACTAGGACGTCTTCTACTCCAGCGGAGGCATGGGCTTCCAGTTGGGATCATGCAGCAGCTTGCGCGAATCCCACCAGCCCTTGGCGATCTTGACCAGACCGGTGCGCAGGTGCTCGCGGTCCACCATCACCAGACGAATGACCTCCTTGACGGCCGTAAGCCAGGTGCCCAGCGCGAACAGCGCCGGACGGAAGTCGCCGTACGTCATGAAGTAGCGGGCCATGTAACCGCGGTTGCGCATGATGTGGTAGCGGTTCATGTCGGACGTGGAATTGAGCTGACGCACGCCGGCGATGTCCCAGTTGCCGATCTCGCGCGTGCGACGCAGGATCACGTCCGGCACCACGATCGGGTTGGTGACCTTGCTGGCACGGTAGCCGTACATCGTGTCATCCCAGTAGATGAAGAAGCGCGGGTCGGGCAGGCCGATCTCCTTGACCACGCGGCGGTTGAACAGGCCGCCCTCGAAGCACAACGTGTCCATCACGCGATAGCCGGCCGGACCGAACGCGGCCGGGGCGATGGGGTTCGGAATGCCCAGCGGCACGATGAAATCGTACTGCCAATAGAACGGGCCGCCGTCGTAATCGAAGCGGGAGCCCTGAATCACCTCATGGCGGGGCGTCCACTTGGCGAGCTTGGCGATGGCGTCCGGCAGCACGGCCACATCGTCGTCCATGACCCAGAACCATGCGGCACCGAGTTCGTACGCCTTCTTGACGCCGGCGGAGAAGCCGCCCGCACCACCCAGGTTCTCGGTCTGCGGCGCGTAGACCACACGCTCCTCGTTGCCGGACTGGTCGGCCACGGTGGTGCCCCACTGGCCGGTCACCTTGCCGGCGAACTCGGCCACCATGCCGGCGGTTTCGTCGGAGTGCTCGTTGTCCACGATGATGATGCGCCACGGTGCCTGTTCGAGCGCCAGAATCGAATCGAACAGCACGCTCAGCAGCTGCTGACGCTTGTAGGTGGTGACGATCAGGGCGAGTTTCTCGATGGTCTTGTTGCGGTTCTTCACTTCAGCCATGGTCTCCATTGTTGCACTTGACCGGCACAAACGGGCTCTGTGCTCGATGGCACGGCGAACGCAAGATATGTCTCACAGTGAAACACCGCTTGCGCTGGTCCGGCGGATGGCGTATGAATAGGCCTGTCAGTTTCAGGGAAGGTGCAATTCCTTACTGGCGGTAACCCGCACCCCGGGATTCATAACGGGGCGAGCGGGAAGCCCGCGACCCGTGAAAGCGGCTGATCCGGTGGGATTCCGGAGCCAACGGTTACAGTCCGGATGGAAGAAACGAGGACTCAATATGAGTGTATCTTCGCGTATCCGCATGCAATTCGTCCGTTCCGTCGCGCCCGCCGCGGAAGGTGCCGCAGGTTCCGGTTCGACCGGTGCGGTAGCCGGCAGCACTACCGCCGGCAAGCTCGGCTCGCACAACACCGGCGTGGCCGATTCCGGCCGCTGGTCCACCCGCCGCATCGCCATGTACGCGCTGTTCGTGGCGCTGGCGATGGTCACGAGCTTCATCGAGTTCCCGATCACGCCCGTGACCTGGCTCAAGTACGACCCGTCCGGCATCGTGTGCCTCATCGCCGGCTTCGCCTACGGTCCGTCCGCCGCGGTGATCGTCTCCGTGCTCGGTTTCGTGCCGCACGTGTTCGCCGACCCATGGGGCACTCTGATGGCAGTGCTCGTGGCGCTGTGCCTGTCCGTGCCGGCTTCGCTCATCTACCGCAAGGCCCGTACCCGCAAGGGCGCCGCGATCGGCATTCTGGCTGGCGCCGTGTTGGCCATCGTGGCCGCGATCGTGGGCAACCTCATCGTCACGCCGATTTACGCGCACATGACGGTCTCCGCCGTGGCCGCGATGATCGTGCCAATCCTGTTGCCGTTCAACATCGCCAAAATGGCGATTCACGCCGTGGTGACGTTCCTTATCTACAAGCCGATCTCCAACCTGCTCGCCAAGCAGCAGTGAGTGCGCTCGTGCGGCGCAACCGGCCGCGCACCGCTCAGGCTCATCTCGCTGCGGGAAACCGTCAATAAAAAGAGCAATAGACATGGCGACGTTACCTGGCTCCCCTCTCTGAGGGGAGCTGTCAGCGAAGCTGACTGAGGGGAGCACCACGGAAGCCGCTCCCCTCAGTCTCACTGCGTTCGACAGCTCCCCTCAGAGAGGGGAGCCAAAAACATCTTCCTCATTCCGCTTTTTCACTTTTACAACCCGTTACCCAACACACATTCCCCTGGATTGCTGATACATGACCGCTTCTCCCCACTCCCCCACCGCCGCCGAGCTGAAGAACATCCGTTTCAGCTACGACCACGGCTCCACCTGGGCATTGGATGATGTCTCGCTGACAATCCAAGCCGGCGAGCGTGTGTGCCTGGTGGGCCCGAACGGCTCCGGCAAGTCCACGCTGGCCCGTCTCATCGCAGGCCTGACCGCCCCGGACGCGGGTAAGGTGACGCTGCTCGGTCATCGCGTCTTCTCGGATGACGGCCCGAACGCGGCCGAATACCGTGCGGCCCGCCGCGGCATCGGCGTGGTGTTCCAGAATCCCGAGGACCAGCTCGTCACCACCGTGCTTGAGGACGACGTGGCCTTCGGACCGGAGAATCTCGGACTTGACCGCGCGATTATCGGCAAACGTATTCAGCAAAGCCTTGAAGCCGTGGACTTGGCGAACGTTCGCCGCGCCGACCCCACACGTATGAGCGGTGGCCAGCAGCAGCGTTCAGCCATCGCCGGCATGCTGGCCATGAACCCATCCATGCTGGTGCTGGATGAACCCACCGCCATGCTGGACGAGACCGCCCGGGCCGAGGTGATGCGCGTGCTGGACGCCTTGCAGAAGCGCGGCACCACCATCGTGCACGTGACCCATCACACGGACGAGACGCGCCACGCCGACCGCGTAATCCACATGCGGTCCGGCCACATCATCAAGGATGCGCCCGGCAGCGCCGCCGCACAATGCCCGAAAACCGCGGAATCATCGGCCGTAGACGACCTACATCACGGCAGTCATCCGATCGCCTCGCTGCCACTGCTCAGCGATCTTTCCTACCTGTCCACATCGACGGCAAACGCCACTCCCCCACCGGCCATCCGCGTCTCGCATCTGACCTATCGGTATGCGGGCGGCGAGCAACCGGTGATCGACGACCTGTCCTTCTCCATTCAGCAGGGCGAGACCATCGCGCTGATGGGCTCCAACGGCTCCGGCAAGTCCACGCTGGTCCGCTTGCTGTGTGCGCTGGCCAAGCCGGATTCCGGCAGCATCGAGGTGGCCGGCATTCCCGTGGCGCGTCCGAAACCCGCCAATCGCAGGCAGCTTGCGGAACTGCGCCGTCATGTGGGATATGTGATGCAGCATCCCGAGCATCAGCTGTTCGCGGAGACGGTGGCAGAAGACGTGGCGTATGGCCCGCGCAATCAGGGACTGGGCGAAGCGGAAGTCAACGAGCGCGTGCATGAGGCCCTGTCGATGCTCCACATCGAGCATCTGGCGGACCGTTCGCCGTTCGACCTGTCCGGAGGCCAGCAGCGGCTTGCGGCCATCGCCGGCGTGGTGGCATGCCGTCCGGATGTGCTGATCATGGACGAGCCGACGGCCAGTCTCGACGTGCATGCCAAGGCTCGCATTCACGAGTTGTTGCAAACGTTACGCAAGCGCGGCGTCACGATGCTCATCATCACCCACGACCGTGCGGAGGCCGAGGCCCTTGCCGACCATGTGGTGCGCATGCCGGCCGCCGCCGAAACCAGCCAACAGGATAGGACCCGGAGCGCTTCCACGCCGATGGATGCCACTCCAGTAGCCCCGGTAGTCCCAGCAGCCCCAGCAAATATCCCGCGGACCGCCATGGGCGATTCTCCGACAGCCCGCAGTACCGGCGGACGTAAGTCGGACTTTTCAGACATTGCAGCGTCGGAAGACACCGCGAAACAGCCCACGTCCGCGGCATCCGGCAATTCCGGCCGCGACCGTCGCTCCCCAATCCACCGACTGGACCCGCGCGTGAAGATGGTGGGCTTCCTGGCCGCGATGTTCACGATGTTCGCCGTGAACACGCCCGTACAGCTGGCACTGGGCATAGCGCTCACGTTGGCGGTGATGGCCGCCGCCCGGCTCAACCCGATTCGCGTGTTCGCCGCGATTCACCCCCTTTTGGCACTGCTCGCGTTGATGAGCCTGTGCAATCTGGTGGTGGTGCGCACCGGCACGCCATTGCTCGCATGGGGACCGCTGAGCATCACCGATGACGGCGCGACCATCGCGGTGCTGTATACCTGCCGTTTCGCGCTGGTCATCATCATGGGTGCGATGTTCCTGATGACCACCACGCCCACCGCCATGACGGATGCCTTCGAGGCCCTGCTGCGCCCGTTCTCCCGGTTCGGGCTACATACGCAGGAGATTGCGCTGGTGATGAGCCTTGCCCTGCGATTCATTCCCACGCTGACCGGTGAGACGCGCGCCATCGTCGATGCGCAGGCGGCTCGCGGAGGATCCATCGAGACCGGTTCGCTCGCCCAGCGTGTCAAGGCGATGAGCGCCATCATCGTGCCGGTGTTCGCGGGGACGCTGCGTCATGCGGATAACCTCTCGCTCGCCCTGGACGCGCGCTGCTATGAGGAGGGCATCTCCCGCACGCATTGGCGGGTCTTCGCCCCGGCCCTGCGCGATGCGGTGTTCGCCACGGCGGTGATCGCGTATATCGCCGCGATTGTGGTGCTGTAAAACCATCATCATGCCGTAACACCATCATCAGTAGAGAGCAATCCCTGCTCTCATAGCCGGCCCTGTGTTGCGGCGATACGATGGCGAGCGATGCCAGCAGACAATCCGCGGCATATGGCATAGTCCGCAGGCCCGCTGCCGCGAAACGGCTCATCCGTGCCGCATGACGCGCCCGGCGGGTATGCTGTTGGGGTTATCGAAACGTAAGGAATTCCCATGGCATTGACCAAAAAGCAAATCAAGCAGCTGCGTGCGCTGGCCAACTCCCTGAAGCCCCTGTTCTACGTGGGCAAGAACGACCTGACCGAGGCCGCCATCAAGCAGGCCGACGAGACCATCGAGAAGCACGAGCTCATCAAGTGCGCCGTGCAGGACGGCTCCGGTCTGACCGCCAAGGAGGCGGCCGAGGAGCTGGCCGAGCAGCTGAACGCCGAAGTGGTGCAGTCCATCGGCAACCGCTTCGTGATCTACCGCCGCTCCCAGCGCAAGGATGTGGAGCACATCAAGCTCGTGCGCGAGTAATCACGACGAATCGTCGTCCAAAGGCTTCCCGCGTGGGAGGCCTTTTTCGTATGCGGAAAGCGCCCCGCGCCGCCCGCACGGTTCCACTCTTCGACAAAACGTGAGAAGATGGTGGACAGCAACGGTCCGATGCCGTTCGTTCAGAGAAGGGACCCAACGATGAGCGATAACCAACAACCATACATTCCGGCCAATCCGGACGACCAGCCGCAGGCCGACGCCTCGCAGAACGCGACATACAACGCCCCGGCCAGCCAGCCGCAGTCCGGATACGCCACACCGCAACAGTCCGTCTACGGACAGGCCGGCACCGAATACGCTTCGCAGACCAACGCCTACGCCCAGCCGGGAGCCTACGGACAGCCGGCCTACGGCCAGAACGCTTACGGTCAGGCCACGCCGAACGGTTACCAGCAGCCCGCGCCCGGCACGCAGGATTACGCTCAGGGGGCGAACGCCTACGCCCAGCCGCAGTACGGCCAGCAGGCGCCCAACGCCCCTTACGGCCAGCAGGCTTATGGCCAGCAGCAGTATGCGCAACCGCAGTACGCCCAGCCCGCCAATCCGTACACGCAGCCCCAGCCCCCGTACGGCGCGCCGCAGTACCCCGCTGCGGGCTACTCCACCAAGTCCAAGATGGCCGCCGGCCTCCTGGGCATCTTCCTTGGCTCCCTGGGCGTGCACAACTTCTATCTGGGATACACGGGCAAGGCCGTGGCACAGCTGCTGCTCACGCTGGTCGGCTGGATTCTGCTCGGCCTCGGCCCGATCGCGGCCGCGATCTGGGGTCTGGTCGAGGGCATCCTCATCATCTCCAGCCAGTACGGCTCGCCGTGGCACAAGGACGCCAACGGTCAGGAGCTGACGGACTAGCCGTCAATCCGTAGCTACGATCGCCCGCCGAGGTCGGCACACGACCATCGAGGGGCATTCCCATGCGGATGGCTCCCCACCGGCTTCCGCCCGGTCATCGAGGAAGTCTCTCGCGCACAATCCGACACGCCGGCCATGGACTCACTGCAATGTCCATGGCCGTTTTTGTTGTCCGCTTCACCGCAAAAGCGCACATCATGAATGTGCGTTTTATGTTTCAAATGAACAGACACAGACACGCCGGAACAGAATCTTCCAATACCGTTACTGCAAGGTAAATACTTCACAAAACGGCTTTATTTCAATATTTTTGGTGTTACGCTTAGAAACCAGCACAAGCCAATGTGCAAGATATCTTCCCTTCAATCGGAAGATATATGATGTGCGTTTTCATAGCTAAATGAACATCATAGGATAGTAGTCGTGACGGCCCGCCTGGAGTCGCCATCGAAGCGAAAGGACATCATCATGGCGGAACAAAAAGTCATCGTCGTCGACCCCGATATGTTCGGCAAGACCCCGGAGGCCAAGACGGCCAAGGCCAACGAAGTGGCCAAGAGCTTCGGCATCAGCCAGCAGGCGTTGGATGAGGTGGAGTACTTCAAACAGCAGCTGACCAACCACAACGCATGGGACCTGCCCTTCATGGGCTACGTGAACGACGATGGCTACGGTTACGCCTACGTGCCGGACGCCGCCATCACCACGACCCCCTACTGGGATGCGCACAAGGCCTTCCTGGCCCTGCCGGAGGACGTGCAGACCGCGTTCGCCATCCGCATGCTGTTCACGCATCGCCCGGTCGACCGCTACGGCGCCGCCATGTTCCTGCACTACCAGCGCGGTTTCAAGGTGGACTTCGAGGGCAACGGCGCCAACAAGTGGTGAGTCGATAAGTCGGCAATAAGAACCGGCCATTGCAGCCGGCTCCATTGCGAACGCAAAAAAGGTGTGCGACAACGGCGTCGCACACCTTTTTTATCCCGCCTTACCGGCCGACCAAGTTGATGAGCTCCTGATGCTTGGCATAACGGGAGACGTTGGCGAGCGCGATGCGGATGATCTGCTCGGAGGTCTCCTTCAGATGGTTACCACCGGCCACATGCGGCGTGATCAGGCAGCGAGGCTCGTCCCACAACGGGCTTTCGGCCGGCAACGGCTCCGGTTCGGTCACGTCCAGTCCCGCACCGCGCAACTGTCCGGCCGCCAGCGCCGCGCTCAGGGCATCGGCGTCAATGGCGTCTCCCCTGCCGGCGTTGAGCACGATGGCCGTGGGCTTGAGCTTGGCCAATCGGGCTGCATCCAGCAGATGATGCGTCTGCGGGGAACGCGGCACGGCCAGCACGATGACGTCGGCCAGCGGCAGCAGCGCGTCCAGACGGTCGAAACCATACATCTTCTCGATGCCCTTCGCGGGCACATCCGCATGGCGACGCACGCCGAACGTGCGCATGCCCACGGCCTGTGCCAGTACGCCGAAGTGCGAGCCGATGTCCCCGGCACCGATGACCAGCGCGATGCCGCCTTCCGGACTCAGCACCGAGCCCTCGTCCCGCCAACGGTGATCGCGCTGGTTCGAGGCGTAACGGTTGAGGTTCTTCATCAGGGCCCACATCATGGAGAACAGGTGCTCGGACACGCTGCGACCGTATGCACCGCTGGCATTGGTCACCATGGTGCCGCGCGGCAGCACGCCGGGACGCACGTAGGCGTCCACGCCGGCGCTGAAGGTCTGCAGCCATTCGATGCGCGTGTACTTCGCGGCCTCGGCGGCCGGGAAGTTGCCGATGACGGCGGTGGCCTGCGCCTTAAGTTCCTCGGGAACGTTCGCATGCCATACCATGTCGCCGCGCTGGGACTCATCGCCCACGAATTCCTGTGGCACCCCGCGCGCGGCCTTGGTGAAGGCCTGGCGTTCGGCCTCGTTGAGCGGCAGGCAGTTGACGATCAGCTTATGCGTGTTCTCGATTCCCATGGTTTACCAACCTAGGCGGCAGGGCGGATATTGATGGAGCACGGAAGCCCCCATCGGGATCCCTCGCCCCGCGGACGATCAGCGAGACCGGCGCGCGCGGATGCGGAACGCGGTGGCCAGGCAACCCCAGCCGATCACGCAGATCACGATCATCGTGGCGAACGTCCACGCGCCGCCCACGGCGGTGGCGTGCGCGAACCGCGGCGTGCCTTCCTCGCCCGCGCCGGCCTGTGCCACGGCGAGAATCGTGGAGAACAGCGCGGTACCGGCCGCGCCGCCAAACTGCAAGCCGGTGTTGAAGATGGCGTTGCCGTCCGGGCGGAACTGGTGGGGCACTTCCGAAAGGCCGCTGGTCATCACGTTGGCGTTGCCGATGGCGTAGAAGAAGCCGAAGATGAAGTAGAAGCCGGACAACATCACGGGCGTCAGGTGCATCGAGAAGACCAGCATCAGCACCGGGCCCAGAATGGCGATGCCGAGCGGGATGAGAATGGGCTTGACCGCACCGAACTTGTCGTAGAGCCAGCCGCCCACGGGCGCGCACACGGCACCGACCAGGGCACCGGGCAGCACCAGCGAGCCGGCCACGAACGCGCTGGCACCGAGCGACAGCTGGGCCACGTTCGTGATCACGTAGCCGTATCCGATGGCCACGAGCGGCAGCAGCGTGTAGGCCAGGGCATGCAGCAGCACGGCCGGGTCGCGCAGGATGCCGAGGCGCAGCAACGGCGAGAACGCGCGCTTGGAGCTCACGGCGAACAGCAGCAGCGCCCCAGGCCGACCACCAGGCTCACCATGGCCACGATGCCGGACTTCATGGCCGCTCCCCCGCTCACGGCAGCGCTGACGGCCACGCCGCCCTGGTTGAGGGCGAGCACCAGGCCGACCAGCGCGATGATGATGGAGCCCAGCTGGATCGGGTCAAGATAGGCGGCCTCGGTGGGCGTGCGCTGTTCGATGCAGGCGCATCCGATGACCGCGGCGACGAGCATGAGCGGCACCGCGATGACGAAGATGGCGCGCCACGGCAGCACGCTGGTCACCGCGCCTCCCACGGTGGGGCCAATGGCCGGGGCCACGGTGATCACCAGCGAGCCGACGCCCATGAGTCGGCCGATCTTGGAGCGCGGCGACTGTTCGAGGATGATGTTGATCATCAACGGCGTGGCGATGCCGGAGCCGACGCCCTGGATGATGCGGGCCACGATCATGAGCGGGAAGGCCGTGGCGAAGATCATGATGAGCGAGCCGACGACCCCCAACGCCACGGCCGCAAGGAAGATGGCCTTCAGACGGAAGCGTCGCTTGAGGAACGAGCTGATGGGCATGGTGGCGGCCACGGACAGCAGGTAGATGGTGGTGATCCACTGCACGGTGGCGGTGTCCACGTGGAATTCGCGCATGAGGGCCGGGAACAGCACGGTCATCACGGTCTCGGTGAGGATGCCGATGAAGGCCAGCGATCCCACGGCCACGATGGCACCGATCAGTCGGGCCGGAATCCTCTCGGAATCCGCGGATCCGATCCCCGCGTTCATGTGTTTCGTCTCTGCTTCAGGCATGATGCTCCCATACGTTCGGTGTCAACAAGCGGAATGTCAGGTTTACCAACCGGCATGATGGTACTACGCGCTCGAACGGCCGATCGATTTCAGCAACTTTCGATACATGCTTCCGGCCCACTGGCGCGCTGTTCAAAATAGCCACTTCGCAGTTTAGGTCATCGGTGGGATGCCCGCATACGGGGGCCGGCGTGTCCCGCGCCACCAATCGCGCAGCGCATCACAGTGCATCACAGCGCGCTGCGGTACGCCGCAGTACACCGCAGTACACCTTGCCACGCAATCCGTCCGCATACCCGCAATAAACGCCAAAAGCACTTCGGGGCGCGACCCGGAAACCCAGGCCGCGCCCCGAAGTGCGATGAAAGGAAGAAAAGGAGAGAGAAAGGAAATCATGGCGTGCAACCCGTGGCGTACCGTTTCGTTCCGCGGCCGGTCTCGGCAATGAAGACCGGCCGCGTACGGAACCGGAAGGCTGCCCGCCTATTCAGTTATGCATATTCAGTTATCGATATTCAATTGTTCTTCAGTTGTTCTTCAGTTATGCCGGTTGTCAATCACGGTCGGCTATTTCTTTTCCCCGACCGCCATCACGGCGCGCTGCAGCACCACGAAGACGAGGATCATGAGGCCGATCACGATGGTGGTCCATTCGGCCGGCACGCCAAGGTCGGTGGTGAGCGGGTCGAGGATGGAGCGGACCAGTGCGCCGAGCACGGAGCCGAGCACGTAGCCGAAGCCACCGGTGATGATCGTGCCGCCGATGACCACGGAGGCCACAGCGTCGAGCTCCCAGCCCACGCCCACGGTGTTCTTCGCGGAACCGATGTTCGCGGTGTACACGATGGAGGCCAGGGCGGCCAGCGTGGCGGAGGTCAGGTAGATGATGTACTGCGTGCGCTTGACCGGCAGACCCATGAGCTCAGCGGAGGAGCGGGAGCCGCCGATGGCGTAGATGGTGCGGCCGGTGCGGGTGTGGTGCAGCAGGATGTAGCCGAACACCACCACGAGCAGGGCGATGATCACGCCGACGTTGATGGTCAGATCGTGGGAGATCTTCGGGCGATCGATGATCTTGATCTCGGCGGAGATGATGTTGAAGTTGTTTCCGTCGGGGAAGGTCAGCGAATCGGTGGAGATGATGGAGGCGAGACCACGGGCCAGGAACATCGTCGACAGCGTGGCGATGAACGGCTGCATGTTGAACTCCTCGATCAGCGTGCCGGCGAGCAGGCCGAACACGGCGCCGATGAGCAGCATGATGATCATGACCAGGATGGAGGGGACTCCGGCGTTGGCGAGCTTGAGGCCGATCACTGCGGTGATGGCCACGATGGCGCCCACGGACAGATCGATACCACCGGTCAGAATCGGCAGAGTCATGGCCACCGCCAGGATGATCAGGTAGGCGTGGTCGATGAACAGGGAGGAGACGAAGCCCAGACGCAGGTAGGTGCCGAACATCGCCTGACCCATGATGATCATGAGGATGAAGATCACCACGGCCGCGAGGGTCGGAATCATCTGGCGATCGATCTTGAAGCCCTTCTTAGGAGCCTTCACTTTGTTTGCCGTAGCTGTTGTCATGCTGCCACCGCCTTAGCTTGAGCCTTGAGCGCGCGCTTACGCTTCATTTCAGCGCCCAGGTTATGAATCTTCGGAGCCTGCATCACGCAGATCACGATCACCACGATGGCGAAGAAGGCCGGGGTGGCCTCGGCGTTGATGCCCAGGGTGATGATGGTCTTGCGGATCATGGCGATAATCACGGCGCCGACAGCGGAGCCGGCGAGAGAGAACTTGCCGCCGAGCAGCGAGGTTCCACCGATAACGACTGCCAGGATGGCGTACATCTCGAGATCCTGACCGGTCTTGACCACGTCCACGCGCATCACGGATGCGGTGGCGAACAGGCCGGCGATGGCCGCGAGGAAGCCGGAGATGGCGTACACGAGGAAGAGGATCTTCCTCGGCTTGATGCCGGTCATGCGGGAGGCTTCCTGGTTGATGCCCACGGCCTCGATCATCATGCCCATGGCGGTCTTGCGGCACAGCAGGCCGACGAGGATCACGATGACCACGGCGATCACAAAGTTGGCGGGGATGCCGAGGATGAAGCCGTTGGCGAGCCACTTGAGCGGCTCGTTGCCGGCCACGGCGGAGGCGTCCGTGTTCTGGCCGGAGGTGATCACCTTGGCCATACCACGGCCGGCGAGCATCATGATCAGGGTGGTGATGAACGGCTGGAGGCCGAGCAGGGAGACCAGCGCACCGTTGATGCAGCCGATGGCCAAGCCGACGGCGAGGGCGATGAGGATGGAGACCCACACGTTGGTGCCGTTGGACAGGGTCTGCATGGCTGCGGCGCCGGCCACGGCCATCACGGAACCGACCGAAAGGTCGATGCCTGCGGTGGAGATGACCAGGGTCATGCCGGTGGCGATCATCAGGTAGCGGGCGGATTCCTGCAGCATGGTGATCAGCGGGCCGGCCAGGCCGCCGGTGTTGTCGTTCCAGCTCAGAGCGAGGAAGTCATGCTGGAAGATGGTGCAGACGATGACCAGGAGGATGAACGCAAGCACCGACCAGGTCAGGTTGTTGCTCAGGAGCTTCTTGACGAGAGCGTTGCCCTCTTCTTTTGCCTTTTCAGCCATCTCATGCCTCCTTTCCGGTGTTCACGTTGGTGTTGGCGATGGTTTCGACGATGGTCGCCTGGGAGACGGTGTCGTCGTTTTCGATTTCTGCGATCTTGTGGCGATCCTTGAGGACCTCGATGTCGTCGGACAGGCGGACCACCTCTTCCAGCTCGGAGGAGATGAAGACCACGCCCATGCCCTTGGCGGCCAGGTCGAGCACGACCTGCTGGATCTCGGCCTTGGCGCCGATATCGATACCACGGGTCGGCTCGTCGAGGATCAGGAGCTCGGGGTGCGTGGCCAGCCAGCGGCCGATCAGCACCTTCTGCTGGTTACCACCGGAGAGGTTCTTAATCGGACGGTCCGGGTCGGCGGGGCGAACGTTGAGTTCCTTCATGTACTTGTCGACGATCGCGTCCGCTTCCTTCTTCGGAATCGGCTTGAACATGCCGCGGGTCGCCTGCAGGGCGATGAGGATGTTCTGGCGGACGGTCAGGTCGCCGATGATGCCCTCGTCGCGGCGGTTCTCGGTGGAGTACGCGATCTTGTTCTTCAGGGCGGTGTACGGATCGGAGATGTTGACCTGCTTGCCGTTGAGCTCGTAGGTGCCCGAATCCGGCTTGTCAGCGCCGAACAGGAGTCGGCCGAGCTCGGTACGGCCGGAGCCCAGCAGGCCTGCGAAGCCGACGACCTCTCCGGAGTAGATGTCAAGGTCGACCGGGTTGATGGTGCCCTTCTTGCCCAGGCCCTTGACGTCCACGATCGGCTTCTCGCCGGACTTGATCTCGCGGCGGGCCTTCTTGGCGCCGATCTGGGAAAGCTCGGCGGCGGACTTGCCGATCATCATGCCGATGAGCTCGTCACGCGGGGTGTCCTTGGTCATGACCTCCTTGATGAACTTGCCGTTACGCAGGATGGTCAGACGGTCGGTGATCTCGTAGATCTGATCGAGGAAGTGGGAGACGAAGAGGATGGCCACGCCCGAGTCACGGACCTTGCGCATGATCTTGAACAGATCCTGCACCTCGTTCGCGTCCAGGGAGGAGGTAGGCTCATCGAGGATGAGCACCTTCGCGTTGATGACCATGGCGCGGGCGATGGCCACGAGCTGCTGCATGGCGATGGAGATGGAGCTCAGCGGGGTGTGCGGGTCGATGGCCTCGAGGCCCATCTGGGCCAGGTAGGTCTTGGCGGCCTCGTGGGTCTTCTTCCAGTCGATGCCGAACGGGCCGCGCTTTTCGTGGCCCAGCATCACGTTCTCGCCGACGGAGAGGTTGGTGCACAGGTTCACTTCCTGGTACACGGTGGCGATGCCGGCGTTCTGCGCGTCCAGCGTGCCGTTGAACTGCTGCGGCTTGCCATCCACCAGAATGGTGCCGGCGTTGATCTTGTACACACCGGTCAGAGCCTTGATCATGGTGGACTTACCGGCGCCGTTCTCACCCATGAGGGCGTGGACTTCGCCCGGGTAGAGGGTCAGATCGACACCGTCCAAAGCCTTGACGCCCGGGAATTCAATCGTGATGCCCTTCATCACGACGATAGGGGTTTTGTCTGTCATGTCTTTGCCTTATCGAGAAGGGGTTTGTTATCGTTTTGTGATATTTGAGCCAGACATGAATGATGGTGTGGAGGAAGCGATTCCTCTCACACCATCACTGCTTGTTCGGTTCAGTTATCGGTTGTGCTGCTGATGGCCTTCAGTGGCGGATCAGTAAGCGCGGGAGCCGTTGTCCAGGGCCTCCTTGGCGCTGGCGGCGTCGAAGGTCTTGGACTCGATCTGGATGTCCTTCTCGACGGTCTTGCCATCGAGGTAGTCCTTGACGGCCTGAGCGGTCTCCTTGCCGAAGATCGGGTTGTACTCGATCACGAAGGAGAGGTCGCCGTCAACCAGGGCCTGCAGGGCGTTCTTCGTACCATCGATGGTGATGATCTTGACCTTGCCCTTGAGGCCGGCGGCGTCAACGGCCTGAGCGGCACCGAGGCCCATCTCGTCGTTCTGGGCGAAAATGAACTGCGGGTTCTCGGACTTGTACTTGTCCAGCAGGCCGGCGGTCACGGTCTTGGCCTCATCAGTGGACCAGTTGGCGGACTGGGACTCGAGAACCTTGATGTTGGAGGCGACCTTGTCGGACCAGCCGGTGCCACGATCCTTCACCACGGACAGGCCGGCGGGGCCTTCCAGGATGAAGCCGTTGGCGCCGTCCGGGAAGTTCTTGTTCACGAACTCGGCGGCCTGCTGGCCGGCCCACTCGTTGGACGGGCCGATGTGGGAGACGATGGCCTTCTTGGCCTCGGAGTCCTTGACCTCGACGTTACGATCCACGGTGAAGACCGGGATCTCGGCCTCGGCGGCCTTCTTCAGGGAGTCATCCCAACCGGAATCCTCGGTGGAGGACAGGATGATGGCGTCCACTTCGTCGTTGACGAACTTGTTGAATGCCTGAATCTGCTTCTGCTGATCGTTGTTCTGGGTCGGCGAGTACTGCAGGTCGAAGCCGGCGTCCTTGAACGCGGCCTTGATGTCGTCCTCGTTGGCGGTACGGAAGCCGCCCTCGGGACCGACGGCCACGAAGCCGACGACCTTCTTACCGGAATCACTGGAACCACCGTCACCGGAATTGCTGGAACCGCAGGCGGCAACGCTCACCAGAGCGGCGGCGGAAGCAACGAGGGCAATGGCCTTCTTCCAATTCTTCATGAATACTCCTCCTCGAGCAGTTTTCCTCTGAGTGATCGTTCACTCACATTGATGGAAGCTTCTTTGATGTTTTCCATCGACAATCTCTAGTATGGTGTGAACGCTCCCAATGTTCAATCGTGAGCGATAACAGTTTGGTAACAGCTCTATAACGGTTTGATAACAGTAGTCCGAAACCGCGCCAATCCGCCGTTTTGCTGGGTTCGGGCGGGCCATAATAGTGTGTGGTTGCGCGGTGGCATCTGCCGTCCGGGCACCGGGCGACGAAGTTGCCGCGAATAGATAACAAACCACCGAACATCGGTTCATGTAAGAAAGGTGAGCTATGGATACCGTGTTTCTCATCATCAAGCAGGTGGAGGGCGTCAAGCACCTGGCCGGCGTGGCCGCCACGATCGGCGATGCGGCCAAGCTGCTGGCCAAGTGGGAGCCCGAGTGCCCGGACAACTTCAACTTCCTGGGCACCAAGGAGGAATATGGCGTGACCCGCCACCTGTTCAACATCCCGTTCAACATGGAATACCTCATCTACGAGGTCCCGATGAACTCCGAAGTGCCGGCCGAGCTCTTCAAGAAGGAATACGGCGGCATCTGATCCGGTTTTTCGTTCGCCGTTTTTCAGGGCCGGTGCCCGGCGGTTTCCTTTCGGACCGCCCGCGCACCGGCCCTTTCGCGTATTTGTAGGCCGACGCACGAGGAACTCAGTTCGGAAATCCGCATCGGCCAATATCGCATTCATCCAACCCCAGAGCATGAATCGCCCCTAGCGGTCGTTTGAGTCTAGAAGCGAGTCCCTTCTGTACTGAAAAGACCGCGAATCCCTCCTTCAGCGTCCTTTTCAGTACAGAAAAGCCCGTTCCTGGATTCAAATGACCACGAAGCATCTCAAGCGAAGATCCCGCGAAACGCATCATGACACCATCCGGCCATCAATCAACCACCATACGGACGGCATGCGGGACCAGCCCCTTTAAATCGTCAAACAGCCGTATCATCCCACACCCATGCGGGACGACACGGCCATATACAACCAAAACGCCACATCGTCCCACACCAGGCGCACACGCAATCCCCGGAAACAAGCCATTCCCGCATACACCCGCCGATACAGCCCGAACGCCGGTGTGGGACGACACGGTCGAAACCCAAACAACCGCCGCATCATCCCACACAAGAACCCACTCCGACTCCTTATGAAAGGGCACCTCACTCCTCGACTCCCCTTAAAGGGCAACGTCAGCCTGTCTCCTCGGCTCCCTTCCGCTCCTCTTCGGTTCCCCCTTGTCAGGGCATTGCCCGCTACCTTTCCTCGGCTCCCCTTGTCAGGGGAGCTGTCAGCCGCAGGCTGACTGAGGGGTAGTCCAAGGAACCACCCCGACAAGAAAGGGTCTTGCCAACCAGGAACAACTCCCAGCTGGCAAGACCCTCAACTACCTAGACGCAACCCGTCAGGAATGCCGCCCACGCATGCGACGCCGACGCCAATCCACGATCACGCCCATCAACGCAGCACCCGCGGCCACCACACCCATGGCCACCACCGACACACCAGTCGGAGGCAAACCAGGCGTAGGCGGCGTGGTCGGAGGAGTAGTCGGAGGCACATCCGGCGGAGACACCGGCCTGTCCACCACCTGTCCATTCGCGGGCAGGCCGGTCACGTTACCCTGCTCATCAATGGTGACGGTGAAGTCAGCAACCTTCCGGTACCCGTCGGGAGCCTTCGACTCCACGACCGTATACGTGCCAGGCTCCACCGCAGGGAACGACACCTTGCCGTCGGCACCGGAAGTCACGGTCGCCACCACGTTCCCGTTCGCGTCAACCAGCTGGAAGACGGCACCGGCAAGCGGCCCGCCGTTCGCATTCACCTTGGTGAACCCAAACGGATACTTGGGCTTCTCCGGCGGGGTCGTAGGCTTATCCACGACCTGACCACCCGACGGCAGACCGGACACGGTGCCGTCCTGCCCGATGGTAACGGTGAACGAGACGACCTTGTCATACCCCTCCGGAGCCACGGTCTCCACGACCGTATACGAACCCGGAGCAACAGCCGGGACCGACACCTTGCCATCAGCACCCGAAGTCACGGTCGCGACAACGTTCCCGTTCGCGTCAACCAACTGGAACGTCGCACCCGCCAACGCCTTGCCTTCCGTGTTCACCTTCGTGAACCCGAACGGATACTTCGGATTCTCAGGCGGAGGAGGAGTCGTGGGCTTGTCCACCACCTTGCCGCCCTCGGGCAGACCGGTCACGTTGCCGTTCGCGTCGATGGTCACGGTGTACGGGCCGGCGGCCTGATATCCCTCAGGCGCCACGGTCTCCACCAGCGTGTACTCGCCGGCAGGAACGCCAATGAACGACACCTTGCCGTCAGCACCCGACGTTGCGGTAGCCACGACCGAAGCACCATCACGCAACTCGAACACCGCACCCGCGAGCGGAGCCCCGTTCTCATTCCCCTTCACCTTCGTGAACGAGAAATCGAACTTCGGCGTCTCGGGCGGAGGCGGCGTGGTCGGCTTGTTGCCCACCGTCAGATCACACTGGCTGGCGGCTGTGCCCGTCTTGCAGGAGACCAACGAACCCAGATTCGAGAACGTGACCTTACCCTTGTCACCGATCGTGACCGTGAACGACGGGACATGAGACGGCAGGTCATACCCACTCGGCGCCTGAGTCTCCGTGACCGTATACGACCCCGGCTTCAGACCGGAGAACGAGACCTTGCCGTTGTCGCCGGACGTGGCGGTCTTGGTCACGCCGTTGCCCGTCAGCTCGAACACGGCACCCTGAAGCCCCGTGGACGTACCATCCTTCACCTTCGTGAACGAGAACCCATACGTATCAGGTGTAGGAGGAGTATTTGGCTTCGTGTTCGTGAACGCGAACGACCAATGATTACCCGTATGAGTGGAATCGACCTTCTGCGTGTAGTCCGACGGGGAATCCTCCACCACCCGGTACGTATACTCCTTGCCGTTCTGTCCGGCCTTCTCCAGGCCATTCCATGACACAGACCAGTCCGGAGCCGACAAGTCAGCGGACTTCACATCCTCCCAGTCACCTTCCGAAGGATTCGCGGCGGTCGTACGCTGTAGCGTCACCTTCAGCTTGTTCGGGTGCGAACCATCGTCCACCCACTTTTTCGATGCGGACACCGACACCGTCTCCGGCTTCGGGGTCTCAGGCGTGTTCGTGATCGTCACATCCGAACCAACACCATTCGACGGGGAATACGAAGTCGAATACGGCTTCTTGTCCGACACGCTCACGTTGGTCTCGCGCACACGGTACTGCACCTTCTGACCGTCCACGGTCGTCGGCAGACTATCCCACGTATGGGTCCAATTGTTGTCTGCGTTCAACGTGACCGGATTATCGTCACGCTGGACCTTGGCCCAACCCGTACCATTCATGGACTGTTCCAACGTGGCCTCGACCGAATCCTTCGAATGGTCGACATTGTCGGCCCACGTCTTGGTCACCTTCACCGAAGTCTCGGTCGGCGTGGGCGTATCGGGCTTCTTGTTCTCCACCGTGATCGTCCAGCTATTGTCCTTCGCGCCCTGCGTGATCGTCGGCGTGTAACCCGACGGACCACCAGACTCCGTCACCGTGTACTGGATCGCCTTGCCATCCGTAGTGGTCTTCGGCAAATCCTTCCACGAACCGGACCAATTGTTGTCCTTGCTCAACGTGATCGAATCCCGGCCCTGCACGTTCGCGGTCTGGCCGTCCACGACCTGCTGGAGCGTCACCGTCACCGAATCAGTCTGATGCTTATCCGCACCATCCGACCAGGTCTTCTTCACGGACACCTCGGTAAGCTCAGGCTTCTTCTTGGTGTTGGTAATCGTGACGGACCAATTACCGTCGGTACCCTGCTCAGGCGCGCCCACGGTGGACGTGTAGTCGTCCAGCTGAGTGGTTTCGACCACACGGTACCTGATGGATTTGCCGTTATCCGTCTTGGGAAGACCATCCCACTCGGCGGACCAGCTGCCGGGTTGCAGTGTGGCGGTCTTGCCTTCGACATCCGACCAATCCGAATCGGACGGATTCTCGTCAGTGGCGCTCTGCAGCTTGACATCAACGGACGGCAAACCATCCATATTCGTGACGTCGCTGTTGTCGGAGTTCTTCCAGACCTTCTTCACCGTCACCTTCGTGGTCTCTGGCTTCTTCTCCTTGTTCGTGAAGGAAATACCGGATTTATCCGCCGAAACCGTCAGAGCACCGGACTTCTCGCCGCTGGTCACGGAACCCTTCGACTCGTTGTTGACGAACATCTCGACCTTCAAACCGGCCGTACCGTTGTTATCGGCGGCGGCGACCTTGGAGACATCCAAGCGCACCGAAACCGTGGCCTTGTCGTACTCGATGGTCGAATCATCACCCTGCTGCTCGCTGGCGATGAACTTGAACGACGCGACACCCTTATCGTTCTTGGCCTTCTCGTAGATGTCCGACGTGATCTGCGGCAAAGACCACGTGGCCTTGCCATCCGCACCAACCTCGGCAGTCACGCCATTGGGAGTCAGAAGCTTCGCATTAGCATCATCCGCGTTCGGCTTGAGATCGAACTTGAACTGGCCAGCCGAAATAGACTTGTCATTGCCAGACGCATCCTTGAAATGCTTCGTGGCCTGCAGACTCACATCCACCGGCTGAAGAGACTTCTCGTTCGTGACGGTCGTTTGGATCGTGGTCGGAACGGCTTTGTGATAGACCTGCGTGCCCGCATCAACCGCAATCAGGGCATTCGACGCATCCAAACCATTACCGGAGATCAGGCCATTCACCTTGGACTGAGCGGCATCCAGATCCGCAACCTCCTCCGACGACGAAACGTTGTCCATGCCAGTGGTGGTCACTTTCACCTTGCCGTCCGCATTCGACGAACCCAACAAAGTCACGCCATCACCGGTAGGCGTGGACGCCGCGGTGAACCTAACATTCTTGCCTTTACCGCCGTTGCTTTTCGCGTTCTTCACGAACACGCCACTGCCGGCAAGCTTCTGATCGTCCTTGTCCAATAAAGCGGACACGTTCTCGGTACCAGCGGTAACACGCATATTGGTGAAGCCTGCGCTAAGCCAATTGACCGCCCCCGCGAACTGGTCGGCAACGGCAGTGACGAGTTCTCCGTCCTTGGCAACCGTAGCAGATTCACCCTCACCGCCGGTGACCTTCGGAGTCTCGGCATTCACGCCTTCAACGGTCACCGGGATAAGCTGATCGGAGACAGCCGTGTAACCAGACGGAGGATTGACCTCCTTGAGGTAGTACATGCCCGGCAGCAGATCATCCAGAACGACCACGCCATCCATGCCATCCACGGTTCGCGACGTGTACGTGCCCGTGTCCTTCATCTTCAAGAACGACTCACCGGTCTGCGCATCCGTCACGAACTGCGGCTTGTTATCGGCATCCAGGTCGGCCTGCTGCGCTCTCTGCGTACCCGCCCGATCTGTGTAAAGCTCGAACGTCGCGCCATTCAGGCCCTTCGACGTGTCATTCTTATCAACCTTCTTCACGCGCGCGCCAGACAACACCAGTTGAGAGCCCGACAACGTCACCCGATTCAGATAAACCGCACTCGTACGATAGAAATAATCAAGAGAATTCGACTGCAACTGCGTATTTGCATAGTAATTGTATATGTACTTGAAACCGAACATCGACCAATAGGTCTTGCTATTCTTTGCATCAACAGGAATCGACACGGACATCTTATTACCAGTAACTTGGAAGCCGCCGTTTTCTCGTGGACTATCATATTCCTGGAAAGGATCAACACCGAAGCTATCATTCTGGACTATTCCTCGTTCAGTGGGGTAAATCATATCAGTAGTAGCAGTGGCAGATTCCAAGTCCACAGCCGCATCGTCGCGACCCGTCAATCCCGTATCGACACTGACCGTTGCGTTCTTCGTACCCCCTGGTCTGCGCAAAATTGAAATCAACAAGCTGTTGTAATTCGTCGACTGGAAATTATGATAATTGGCGCCAATAGTCCTCGGCAGGTTCAACGCATACGGATTCTTCGGCAGCTCGGTAATAGCGATATCATTCATAACAACCGCTGGGCCCATCGGATCCTCTTCGGTAGGGGTCTCACCTTTGGCTGGCACGTAAGCATCTTCCATGAAGTCCAAGCCCCTGTGACTTCCCACGTCCTCCACATTCAACTTGGATACATAGCGCAGCAGACCGATGCCGGTCAGAACCGCATCGTCCTCCAACGGCTTGGTAATCGTGATTGAAGTATTCCTGGAATCAAGAGCGCCATAATATTTAATGACATCAGCAGCGGTTTGCGGAGTCACACCATCATAATCAAATGCATAGTTCTGCCCGGATGTGCAGATCGCGTCGTACACGGCATCGGCGAACACCTTGGAACCCGTGAAGTTCTCATCAATGTACTGGCGCACCTCCGGCCAGGTCACCGACGCGCCATCCTCCTTGACCGGCAGGATCGTGGCCGAACAATCCGCATCACCATCCGCCGCATATGCGGTGTTCGACGGCAACGCCATCGCCAGCAGGGTCGCCATGGCAAGCAGCAGGCCCAATACGGCACGGCATGCGTGAGGCAATCCCCTTCCCTGTGTTTCCACCCTGTTCATGGGGTCCACTCCTTCTCAACTACCAGTACGGCCCCGAATGAGAAGCGGGCATACTCCTCGTTCCCACCCCATCGGGGGACCATCACCAAGGGCGGGTTCTAGTGATCGTTGCAACGCTTGGCCGGGTGGCGGGAGTCATGTATGGGCAGGTGGGTTTTCGAGGGCGTGGAGTACGCGAGTCGGGGTCTTATGTGCGAGGCGAGGCGGGAACGCTA
>NZ_JAFEJP010000022.1:0-33480 GCF_018555355.1 Bifidobacterium sp. SO4 | reverse complement strand
CAAGATCGCGGGCGTCCGACCGGAAGACCACAACGAAACACCAGCCGACACCGACTAGGATTTCGCGCTCACTTCCAGTGAGGCACCACTCCCGGTTTCGCGCTCACTTTCAAATGAGGCACCTCGGGGACGAGCGGGATTCATCCCCGTGATTTCCGCATCCTACGGCCGTGCTCCGTGTGTCCGGACCGCCGCGGCGATCCGCCGGACGAGCCATACCACGCCGAACCCGAGGAAGGAGAACACCGCGAACACCACGGTGAAATGCCATACGTCCGACATCGACGACCAGTCGAAAGAGCCGCCTTCAGCCGCTGGCTCGCACATGATGGCGAGCACGCAGACATCGTCGAACGGATGGATCAACGCCACGAGCAACGGCACGGCCGCCAACGTGCAGACCAAAGGGAACAGCAGCGCCCGCCACGGATGGGCCAACGATTCCTCGCGCGAGGCGTATGCGCCGCACGCCACCAACAGGACCGGCGGAATCACGAAATTGATGAGCAACGCACCGACCATCGCCGCTCCACCGCCGGCGATCGCGCAGCCCAACAACGTGCCGTAGATCAAGACGACCGTCAACCAGCAGCCGAACCGCACCGTATCCCGTCGGATCCATGCCAGCAGACGGCCGCTCGCGCTCGCCGGCGGCGGGTCCACGAACAGTTCACGCAGCCCATACCGGCCGATGGCGAAACAGACGAACGCGATCGCCGCATAGGCGGCCAGCAGTATCAGACAGCCTCCCAACGTGGTCGCCGCAAGCCGGAGTCCCTCGGTACGCATCAGCGCCAGCCAATCCGCGAACGGCAGATACCGCCAATCGGCCCGGCCGCCGGGCATGAGCCGAAGGCTTGCCCAGCCGAAGCCGACCGGGCCGAGCAACGCGCTCGCCAACGGGAACGACAGGCTCCCGGAACGGATCGAACCGAGTATCAGATTGGCGAGTCCCAATCCCACCGGCCATAGTCCGATCATGCTGGTCTGCCAGGCGAACCCCGGCAGCACGGTCCTGGTGGTTTCCGAGGTGAGTGCCGGGTCGATGACGAACAGTCCCGATGCCCAGACGAGCAGTATCAGCAACATGCCCAGTGCGGCGATGCCGATGCCGTGCGCGCGATTCCATGTGAACCGAGGCAAGGCTGTGCGCCGTGCGTCGTCGACGGGGAAATCCGATGGGCGCGGGGAGCGGGAAGTCGATGGTGCAGAGGTCATGACGGCCTCCTTTCCTGCCGGCGTACCGGCATCCGGCCGATGAACCGCGATGTCCATCGGCATGTCTGGTGATTCCATCGTAGAACGGCGGCGGCCGGATACGCGCGGACGTCAATGGTACCCTGTCGTCGGGCACCGGCCTGGACCGGTACCGCCGGTTGCTGGAACAACAAAACGGCGTCCTGCATATCGAAATGCAGGACGCCGAATGGACGTTGTCAGCCGTCATACCGCTGACAACACATTGAGATTAACGAACCCGATCAGCCGACGGACTTCTGGGCGGTCTCCACACCGAAGAAGCCGACGATGAGCATCGAGGCGATGGCGATCACGGAGATGGACACGAAGATGGACGTGGCGCCCAGCGAGACGAGCATCCAGCCCACCACCATAGGCATCAGCACGTTGAGCAGCTTGGCGATGGCGTTGGCCACACCCACGCAGCGGAAGCGCACCTTGGTGGCGAACAGCTCGGGGGCGTACACGGCCACCACGGAGGCCATGAGCACGTAGAGGCACATCATGAGCAGGAAGCCCACGATGATGGCGCCGGCGGTGGAGGTCTGGAAGGCGTAGAGCATGCCGAACACGCCGGTGAACAGGAAGGCCGGCACGATGGTGCGCTTGCGGCCGATGCGGTCGATGAGCAGGGAGCCGATGAGGCAGCCCACCGGGGCGCCGAGCATCATCATCGTGGAGGTGGTCAGCGAGGCGGACAGGTTGATGCCGCGCTTGACCAGGATGGTCGGCACCCAGGAGGTGAAGGCGTAGGAGCACACGTTGGTGGCGCTCACGGCCACGATGGCCACGAGCAGGCAGATGCCGAGCGAACGGCCGCCGGCGTTGCGGGTGGAATCCGCCTTGGACGCCGTCACGGATTCGGCCGGTTCGGAACCATTGGCCTCAAGCTGCTTGACGATGGCGTCGGCCTCATCGTAACGGCCATGCACCGCGAGCCAACGCGGGGACTCGGGGATGTCGCGGCGCAGCCACCAGATCACGGCAGCCACCAAACCGATGCCCACGAACAGCGGACGCCAGCTCCAGCGGGGGATGATGAACGCGCACAGCAGCATGGCGATCGGCACGCCGCAGTTGGCCACGAGCGAGACGATCGCGCACCAGTGGCCGCGGCGGTTCATCGGGGCGAACTCGTTGACCATGGCGAAGCCGGTCACGATCTCGGCGCCGAGGCCGAGGCCCGCGCCGAGGCGGCACAGGGAGAGAATGGCCATGTTCGGGGCGAACGCGCCGAGGAAGGTGAAGCCGCCGAACAGCAGCAGGTTGATCTGGTAGGCCACGCGGCGGCCCTTCAGATCGCCCACGAAGCCGGCCAGCAGGGAGCCGACCAGCAGACCAAGGAAGCCCGCGGACATGAACGTGGAGTTCTGGGCCACGGTGGACCAGTGGGTGGACAGCGCGCTGGAAGCCACGGCGCTGCCGATGTATACGTCGATGCTGTCCATCAGCATGCCGGCCGCCACCAGGGCGACGATGCGATGGAACATCGGGGTTTCATGCGCGCGATCCACGCGCGAGATGATTTCTTCTACCTGAGTGCGATTCGCGGCGGCCTCACGCACCTGCGTGGAATTCATGGCCGTGGAATTGCGGGAAATCTGCTGTTCAGCAGCAGTCATAATGAGCGCCTCTTCTACATCCTGCCCGACGGCAACCGCTCAACGGTATATTGCCGGCGGGCGAACTCTTGACTTCGCCCGTGATCCCGTTCTCCCTCCCATTGTGTGGGATGGGCGTCGGATGCGGGCGGCGTCTTGAATTCACCTACGGTGGGCAATCGTTGTGAGATTGCCCACGTACGTCAGGAAAGAACTATAGGTGCGCTCCCGCAGGCTGCTCGGCGACGGCCACATTGTGAACGGTAGCCGTCAGGGGAAACAACGAAAAAGGGCGGCCCGATAAGGGTCGCCCTGAAATCATGACGTCACGGTAACCGCGGACTACTGCCGCTCCTGCTGCTTCGCCGCCAGAATCTCGTCCACCAACTTCGGTTTCTCCGTGAGCTGGCCGGTGAAGCCCGGACGGATGTCCATGTGCAGCACCAGCGACGTGCGGTAGCCTTGTTCGGCGAGTTTCTTGGCGGCCTCGCCGGCCACCTTGAGCACGTCGTCCAGATCGCCCTCCACGTTGGTGAACAGCGCGTTGGTCTCCTGCGGCAGGCCCGATTCGCGGATCACCTCGATGGCCTGCGACACGTACGGCGAGACCTCCGAACCCACGCCCGCGGCGGACACCTGGATGGCGGCCACGGTGTTGAGGTACGGCTTGCCGGTGACCGGATCGACCGGCACTTCCTGCCTGACGGCGTTGCGGTCAAGAACCATGGGGTATTCCTTTCCCTATAAACGTGGGTGGCTCCCCTCGGAAAGCGAAGGGAGCCACCGATTACCGATGCGTCAGCGGTACTTCCAGAAGTGATCCATCGGACCGGAGCCCTGGCCCAGGTCCAGCATGGCCTTGAGCGCGCCGGTCAGGTACTTCTTGGCGTGCTTGATGGCCTTGGGCAGCGAGTCGCCCTGCGCCAGATAGGCGGCGATGGCGGAGCTCAGCGTGCAGCCGGTGCCGTGGGTGTTCGGGTTGTCGATGCGTTCGCCGTCGAACCAGGTCACGGTGCCGTCGGTCTCCACCAGCACGTCGTTGGCGTCCTCGGTGCCGTGTCCGCCCTTGACGAGCGCCGCGCAGCCGAACTTGTCCACGATGCGGCGGGCCGCGGCCTCCATGTCCTCCTGGTCGTGGATCAGCGTGTCCGTGAGCACCTCGGCCTCGGGGATGTTCGGCGTGACCACCGTGGCCATCGGGAACAGGCGGCCGGTCAGCGCGGCGATGGCGTCGTCGCTGATGAGCTTGGCGCCCGAAGTGGCCACCATCACCGGGTCGAGCACGATGTTCGTGGCGTGATGGGCGGTCAGACGGTCGGCGATGGTGTCGATGATGTCGGTCGCGGAGACCATGCCGATCTTCACGGCCAGCGGCGGGATGTCCTCGAAGACCATGTCAATCTGGTCGGCCAGGATTTCCGGCTTGGTGTCCTGGATGGAACGCACGCCGGTGGTGTTCTGCGCGGTGAGCGCGGTGATGGCGCTCATGCCGAACACGCCGCAGGCCATCATGGTTTTGAGATCGGCCTGCATGCCGGCGCCACCGGAGGAATCCGATCCGGAGATGGCGAGTACGGGCGGCAACGTGGACATGGTTCTTCCTTTCTTCCGTGTGAAGTCGGCTTTATGTTACTGCGCGCTCTGGTACAGCTTGGAGCCGCCCTCCTGGAACCTGCGGCTCATCTCGGCCATGCCGGCCTGGATGTCCTCGGCGGTGGCGGTGGCGCCGGCGGAAGCCGGGGTGCTCATCGCGCCGCGGGCCTCCTGCGCGGAGGGGATCTTTCCGGCGAGCGTATCGGCCACGAGCTGCTCCTGGGCCGCCGCGCCGCCGAACTGCTTGCGGATGTTCTGCGAGATGGCCATCGAGCAGAACTTCGGGCCGCACATCGAGCAGAAGTGCGCCATCTTGGCCGGTTCGGCGGGCAGGGTCTCGTCGTGGAAGGCGATGGCGGTGTCCGGATCGTAGGAGAGGTTGAACTGGTCGAGCCAACGGAACTCGAAGCGGGCCTTGGAGATGGCCAGGTCGCGGTCCTGCGCGTGCGGGTGGTGCTTGGCGATGTCCGCCGCGTGGCAGGCGATCTTGTAGGCGATCACGCCCTGCTTGACATCGTCCTTGTTCGGCAGACCGAGGTGCTCCTTCGGGGTCACGTAGCACAGCATGGCGGTGCCGTAGCGGGCGATCTCCACGCCGCCGATGGCGGAGGTGATGTGGTCGTAGCCCGGCGCGGTGTCCGTGGTCAGCGGGCCGAGCGTGTAGAACGGGGCGTCCTTGCAGATCGCCTTCTCCATCTCGATGTTCATGCGCACGGTGTCGAACGGGATGTGGCCCGGGCCCTCGATCATCACCTGCACGTCCTTGGCCCACGCGCGCTGGGTGAGCTCGCCCAGCGTCATGAGCTCGGCGAGCTGGGCCGCGTCGTTGGCGTCCGCGAGGGAGCCGGGGCGCAGGCCGTCGCCCAGCGAGAACGCCACGTCGTACTTGGCGAAGATGTCGCACAGCTCGTCGAAGTGCGTGTACAGGAAGCTCTCCTGATGGTGCTGCAGGCACCATTCGGCCATGATCGAACCGCCGCGGGAGACGATGCCGGTCACGCGGTTGGCGGTCAGCGGCACGAAGCGCAGCAGCACGCCGGCGTGGATGGTCATGTAATCCACGCCCTGCTCACACTGTTCGATCACGGTGTCGCGGAACAGCTCCCAGCTGAGCTTGGAGGCGTCGTCCTCGACCTTCTCGAGCGCCTGGTACATCGGCACGGTGCCGATCGGCACGGGGGAGTTCCTGAGGATCCACTCGCGCGTGGTGTGGATGTCGTTGCCGGTCGAAAGGTCCATGACCGTGTCGGCTCCCCACTTGGTGGCCCAGGTCAGCTTCTCCACCTCCTCGTCGATGGAGGAGGTCACGGCCGAGTTGCCCATGTTGGCGTTGAGCTTGGTCAGGAACGCGGATCCGATGATCATCGGCTCGGCTTCCGGATGGTTGATGTTGCACGGCATCACCGCGCGGCCGGCGGCGAGCTCCGAACGAACGAGTTCCACGTCGCAGTTCTCGCGTTCGGCCACGTACTTCATCTCGGGGGTCACGATGCCGTGGCGGGCGTACCACATCTGGGTCACCGGGTGGTCCTTGGCGCGCATCGGCTGGTGCGTGCGGCCACGCCATTCCTTGGTGGCGCGGCCGCGCTTGATGGCGCGCTTGCCGTCGTCCTCCAGGTTGCGAGCACGGCCCTCGTATTCCTCAACGTCGCCACGGTCCTTGATCCAGTCGAGACGCAGGGGCTTCAGGCCCTCCTTCGGATCGCACTTGGGGCCTTCGGTGTTGTAGTCGATGAACGGCGGGTTCGGTCCCACACCGGGCGTGTCCGAGAGCTTGATCTCGGTGTACGGCACCTCGAGGTCGTAGGAGCCGAACTGGTTCTCGAAATGCACGGGCTTGGTCTTGCGGATGTGCGCCTTGTCGCGCTGGGCCGAGCCGCGGGCGGCGATGTCCACGCGCTGCTGCTTGGCGAGCTTCTGCGCGGCCTTGGCCTCCTTGGCGTTGGTGAACCGCTTGTCGGCGGCCTCGCTGCCCGCCGGCGCGGTGCCCTCCTGGGCGGCCTGCGTGTCCGCCGCGGGGGAGTGGGTCACGATGCGCTTGGCATAGCCGTGCTTCGCTTCGCCGCGCACGGCCTTCCAGCCCTCGACCATCGCGCGGGTGGTCGTCTCGGGATCGTCGGCGCCGGCGATGGCGGAGACCGCGAACCAGCCTGCCGCCTTGGTGTGCGCCAGCATGTCCATGTCGGCCGCGGTCACGCCGCCGCCCACCACCACCGGGAAATCGCAGGCGGCGCAGATGGTGTCGATCTGCTTGGCGTCCAGCGTCTTGCCGGAACCGTCGTTGCCGCCTACGGAGGCCTCCGGCTTGGTGGTGGAGACGTGCAGCGGGCCGGCGCCGATGTAGTCGATGCAGCCGTCCGGCAGTTCGTTGATGAGCTTGACCAGCGCCTCGGTCTCGGCGGACAGGCCCACGATGGCGTCGTCGCCGAGCAATGCGCGGGCCTCGCGCGGCTCCATGTCGGTCTGGCCGATGTGCACGCCGTCCACCTTGATGCCCTTGCGACGGGCCTGCCAGACCACGTCCGCGCGGTCGTCGATCACGAAGGCCACGGAGTCGGACTTGTCGTTGTCCTCGATGATCTGGGCGATGTCCTGCGCCATCGCGGTCAGTTCGGAGGCGTCCGCGTGCTTGGCGCGCAGCTGCAGGAAGGTCGCGCCGCCGCGCAGTGCCTGGTCCACCACGTCGGTCAGCGGGCGGCCCTTGCAGTCCTCGGGGCCCACCACGAAGTACGCGGACAGGTCGAACGAGTCGCGCATGGATGCGTACGGGTATTCGTTGCTCATTGGTTGTTCCTTTGATTGGATAAATAGGAAGTCTGTATGGAATAGGAAATTGACGGTTTGGTGTGGCTCCCCTCAGTCACCTACGGTGACAGCTCCCCTCGGAGAGGGGAGCCTAGAAACTGCGGAAAGCAGTACGATCAGTAAGCCAGAATCTCCGAATCGGCCACCTGTTCGGGCGTGAGGTTCCACAGCGCATCCAGCAGATGCACCTGGAACGAGCCCGGCCCTTCGGCCTTGGCCTCGGCCGCTTCGGCGGCGCGGTTGTACAGCAGGGAGGCGGCCAGGGCGGCCGTCAACGGCTCGGCCACGGCCAGATACGTGGCGGTCACGCCGCCCAGCGAGCATCCCGCACCGGTGATCTTGGCCATCATCGCGCTGCCACCCGGCAGACGGTACGTCCGTTCGCCGTCGGTCACGAGGTCCACGGCGCCGGACACAGCCACGGCGGCCTTGTCTTCGGGCGCCGAATCCGCGAGGAAACGGGCCAGACGTTTCGCCGGTTCCACGGCCGCGTCCACCTCATCCACCGATTCCACGCCGGCCGGACGGCTCGTCTCGCCGTCGGCCGTGGCCAGGCCCCACATGTTCGTCAGGGCGATGATCTCCGAGGCATTGCCGCGCACGATGGTCGGGGGAGCGGCACGGAATGCACGCAGGATCTCGGTGCGGGTCTTGCCGATGCCGGCCGCCACCGGGTCGAGCACCCACTTGTGCCCGCTCTTATGGAACGCGCGTGCGATCTGCGGCAGTGCTTCCGCATAGAACGGCAGCAGCGTGCCCACGTTGATGTAGTCCGCGCCGGAGATGGAGGCCGTGTCGATCACGTCGTCCGGCAGGAAGCTCATGGCCGCCGTGCCGCCGGCCGCAAGCTGCGCGTTGGCCACCAGGTTGATGGTCACGAAGTTGGTGAACGACTGCGCCAGCGGCGTCCTGGCCTTGACATTGCGCACCGCCTGCGCGATGGAGGCCCGTAAAGCCGTCAGATCGGGCTTCCCGTCTGTATGCGTGCCGTCGTTCAGTTGATTGGATGTACCACAATGTACGTGCGAATCATCGCTCATATCACTGCTCCCTACGATGGTCTTAACCAACAGGTTCAAAGGGTCAGGCGCGAAGCCATTCTCAACCCGCCGTTGACGCGGGTCCCCCTGCATTACGCAGCCCAACGTATGCCCGAATCCAGACAATTTCGTCACAAAATCGCACGGAATCGTTGATTTGCGGCCATTGCCTCTGGCGCGTCGCGCGCCGCCGTGGTATTGGGCCGGCACTCAGGTTTTTGGCTCACCTCGATGAGGGGAGCTGGCCGCGAAGCGGACTGAGAGGAGACCGGCCGGATGGCTTTCGGCAATCATATGGCGTCGGGTCTCTCCTGCAGCCGCTCATCCCGCCCCGACCCGTGTAGGATGAAACCGTTTGCGTGAGCCCATCCACAGGGGAGGAACCATGACCGATCAATCCGCCGTCGATATCGAACAGATCAGGGACTATTCGCGCGCGTTCAACGCCGACCGCGCCAATCTCGTGGCCGCCAACGCCGCCGTCTCCACCGGCGTGCTCGCCGCCGCCACCGATTACCAGGGCCTGCGCGCCCTGCCGCGCGACTTCTCCATCGAGCTCAAGCAGGGTTCGATCACCAACCAGGAACGTTCCGGCCGTTGCTGGATGTTCGCGTCCCTGAACACCCTGCGCTACGAGCTCATGCACCGCTGGAACCTCGAGGACTTCGAGTTCTCCGAAATCTACCTATTCTTCTGGGACGCCATCGAGAAGTCCAACACCTATCTCGAGCATGTGCTGGAAACCCTGGATGAGCCCACCGATTCCCGCATCTTCGAAGTCATCAATGACGGCCCGTCCGACGACGGCGGCTGGTGGCAGATGTTCGCCGCGCTGGTGAACAAGTACGGCCTCGTGCCCAAGTCCGCCTACCCCGAATCCGCGAACTCCCGCGACTCGGACGCCTTCAAGCAGTACCTCAACACCAAGTTGCGCGAGTTTGCCGCCGATCTGCGCCGCCGTCACGAGGCTGGCGAGACATTGGACGCCCTGCGCGAGGCCAAGCGCGAGGACATGGCCACCGTCTACCGCATCTGCGCGATCGCGCTCGGCGAGCCGCCGGCGACGTTCGACTTCCTGGCCCGCGTCAAGGACGACGATGACGATAAGGACGGCGAGTCGGGCAAGGCCGGACAGTCCAAGCAGGAATCCGGCATGGACGAGCGCAGGCAGATCCGCGAAACCGGCATCACCCCGATGGAGTTCTACCGCAAGTACGTACCGGTGGACGTCAACGACTTCGTGACCATCTCCAACGCCCCGATGAAGCGCACCCCGTTCAACACGCGCTACCGCATCCGCTACACCGCGAACGTCATCGAGGCGGGCGACATGGAATTCGTCAACGTGCCGCTTGACGTGTTCAAGAAGGCCGCCGTGGACCAGCTCAAGGCCGGCCACCCGATCTGGTTCGCCTGCGACTGCATGCAGTTCGCGCTGCGCGGCGAGGGCGTCTTCGACCGCGACACCGTGCGCGTGGACCAGCTGTTCGGCACCGAATTCACGTTCGACAAGGCGGACGGCCTCGAATACGGCGACCGTCCCAGCAACCACGCGATGACCCTCACCGGCGTAAACCTGGATGACAACGGCAAGCCGGATCGCTGGAAGATCGAGAACAGCTGGGGCAAGGACAACGGCAAGGACGGCTACTATGTGGCCTCCGACGCCTGGTTCGACCAGTTCGTCACCGAAATCATCATCCGCAAGGACATGCTCGACGAGGCGACGCTCAAGCTCGCCCAGGCCGAACCGGTCGAGCTTGACCCCTGGCAGCCCCTCACCCGCCCCTGCCGCTGATTTTCGCAATTCCAGGGTATGGAAGGGATGTAGGGGAGTGCCGCTATCCTGAAGCGGTTGTAACCAAGTCCCCAAACCGTTCAAACCAGAAGGTGCATTGTGGCTCAATCCAAACTCGATGAAGTCGTATCCCTTGCGAAGCGTCGCGGCTTCGTGTTCCCCGCCGGCGAGATCTACGGCGGCACCCGTTCCGCTTGGGATTACGGTCCTCTCGGCGTCGCGCTGAAGGACAACATCAAGCGCGAATGGTGGCGTTCCATGGTCGTCACCCGCCCCGACGTGGTGGGCGTCGACACCTCCATCATCCTGCCGCCCGAGGTGTGGGTCGCTTCCGGCCACGTGAGCGTCTTCAACGATCCGCTCGTCGAGTGCCTCAACTGCCACAAGCGCAACCGTGCGGACAAGCTCGAGGAGTCCTACGCCGAGAAGCACGGCGACAAGATGCCCGAGAACGGCATGAAGGACATCGTCTGCCCGAACTGCGGCACCCGCGGCGAGTGGACCGAACCGCGCGACTTCAACATGATGCTGCGCACCCACCTGGGTCCGGTCGAGGACGAGAACAGCCTGCACTACCTGCGCCCGGAGACCGCCCAGGGCATCTTCGTGGACTTCAAGAACGTGATGACCTCCTCCCGTTCCAAGCCGCCGTTCGGCATCGCCAACATGGGCAAGTCCTTCCGTAACGAGATCACGCCCGGCAACTTCATCTTCCGCACCCGCGAGTTCGAGCAGATGGAGATGGAGTTCTTCGTGGCCCCCGGCACGGATGAGGAATGGCACCAGTATTGGATCGACGCCCGTACCCAGTGGTACTTGGACCTCGGCGTCAAGCCGGAGAACCTGCGTCACTACGAGCACCCGAAGGAGAAGCTGGCCCACTACTCCAAGCGCACCGTGGACATCGAATACAAGTTCGGTTTCCAGGGCTCCGACTGGGGCGAGCTTGAGGGCGTGGCCAACCGCACCGACTTCGACCTGTCCGCGCACGCCAAGCACTCCGGCGAGGATCTGAGCTACTTCAACCAGGCCACCGGCGAGAAGTACGTGCCGTACGTCATCGAGCCGGCCGCCGGCCTGACCCGCTCCCTCATGTGCTTCCTGGTGGACGCCTACGACGTGGACGAGGCCCCGAACACCAAGGGCGGCGTGGACAAGCGCACCGTGCTGCGCCTCGACCCGCGTCTGGCCCCCATCAAGGCCGCCGTGCTGCCGCTGTCCAAGAAGCCGGAGCTGCAGGAGGTGGCCCAGAACCTCGCCGCCGACCTGCGCTTCAACGAGTGGATGATCGACTACGACGAGTCCGGCGCCATCGGCCGCCGCTACCGTCGCCAGGACGAGATCGGCACCCCGCTGTGCATCACCGTGGACTTCGACACCCTCGACGACCACGCCGTGACCATTCGTGAGCGCGACACCATGGCCCAGGAGCGCGTCTCCCTGGACAAGGTGGCCGACTACGTCTCCGCACGCATCGGCGAGAAGCGCACCCGCGTGCCGCTGAAGCCCGTCGAGATGGGCGGCGAGCCCTGGCCCGCCTCCGGCATCCAGGAAGCCGGCGGCCTGTACTGATCGGCCGGCACGGAAGAGATATCGATTCTGGCTCCCCTCGCTGAGGGGAGCTGTCACCGTAGGTGACTGAGGGGAGCGCATTCCGCTACGGAATCCTCCCCTCAGTCTTGCAAAGCAAGACAGCTCCCCTCGGCGAGGGGAGTCGAACTATGTAGGAACAACGTGACAGACACTCCCGAAACCGTCATCGCAGCACCGCACGAGACCGACAACCTCGACCCGCGCACGGATGCGCCGGCCCGTGCGTCCGAACCCGTGCATATCGCCCCCGTCAGGCTCGGCGACATCACCGTGCCCACACCGGTCGTGCTCTCGCCCATGGCGGGCGTGACCAACTGGCCGTTCCGCGTGATCTGCGAGGAGTACGGCCCCGACGGCCTCTATGTGGCGGAGATGATCACCGCACGCGCACTGGTGGCGCGCAACCCCAAGGCCCTGCGTCTGTGCCACTTCGCGCCCAGCGAGAAGATCCGCTCGCTCCAGCTGTACGGCGTGAACCCCTCCATCACCGAACAGGCGGCGAAAATCGTGGTGGACGAGGGCATGGCCGACCATGTGGATCTCAACTTCGGCTGCCCGGTGCCCAAGGTCACCCGTCGCGGCGGCGGTTCGGCGCTGCCTTGGAAGACGGACATCTTCACCGAGCTCATCCAGCGCGTGGTCGCCGTGTGCGAGCCCGCCGGCATCCCGGTCACGGCCAAGATCCGCGTGGGCATCGACCATGAGCACGAGACCTTCCTGGAAGCCGGGCACATCGCCCAGGAGGAAGGCTGCCGCGCGGTGACCCTGCACGCCCGCACCACCGCCGAATACTATGGCGGCCACTCCGACTGGTCCCGCATCGGCGAGCTCAAGAGCAGCCTTGACATCCCCGTGTTCGGCAACGGCGACATCTGGGGCGCCGAGGACGCGCTTGAAATGGTGCGCGAGACCGGTTGCGACGGCGTGGCCATCGGCCGAGGCTGCCAGGGACGCCCGTGGCTGTTCGCCAATATCAAGAACGCCTTCGCGGGCAACCCCGAACGACTCAACCCGAATCTCGGCGAGGTCTGCCGGGTGATCCACCGTCACGCCGAACTGCTCACCGAGTTCTACGAGGGCGACGAGATGATGGCCGTGCATGACCTGCGCAAGCACATCGCCTGGTATCTCAAGGGATTCCCGGTGGGTGGCTCCACGCGCAAGGCCTTCATGGAATGCGAGAGCCTGGCGGACGTGGACCGCGAGATCAGCCGCCTGGACCCGACCATCGAATACCCGCCGCGCGTGGTGGACAAGCCGCGCGGCCGCGTGCGGTTCGCCAAGAAGGTCCATCTGCCCTACGGCTGGCTTGATTCGCGCACCACCACCCATGAGGGTCGCGAGGCCCTCTTCGGCGACGACCCGATGGACGCCAGCTACTGACCGCACGCCTGGCGGAACCGGTCCGGAGGACGCCCCGGACCGGAAAAACGGCAAACGTACGCAAAAAGACGAAAATATCCACACAACACGCGCGGTTGGGCGTGTGAATTTCCCCCAGGCAGTAGCCTAGGTGCGCTACTCTTGGGTGTAACCGTGAAGTGACAGGAGCCAAACGTGAGCGAGATCGCGCAGACAGAGTTCAACGACAAGACCAACATCAAGGTCGTCGGCGTCGGTGGTGCCGGCGGAAACGCCGTTAACCGCATGATCGCCGAAGGCTTGCAGAACGTCGAGTTTGTAGCGGTAAACACCGACGCGAAGGATCTCCTCCGCTCCGACGCGGACGTGAAGATCTCCCTGTCCGACCAGACCAGCCGCGGGCTCGGCGCCGGAGCCGACCCGGAGAAGGGCGCCAAGGCCGCCCAGGACCACCAGTCCGACATCGAGGAGGCCCTGAAGGGCTCCGACATGGTCTTCGTCACCTGCGGCGAGGGCGGCGGCACCGGTACCGGCGCCAGCCCGATCGTGGCCCGTGCGGCCCACCAGCAGGGCGCCCTGACCATCGCCGTGGTCACCCGTCCATTCAGCTTCGAGGGCCCGCAGCGCGCCGCCTCCGCCGACTACGGCATCGACAACCTGCGCAAGGAGGTCGACGCCCTCATCGTCATCCCGAACGACCGGTTGCTGGAGCTTTCCGACCGTTCCATCGGCATCATCGAGGCCTTCAAGACCGCCGACACCGCACTGCTGGCCGGCGTGCAGGGCATCACCGACCTGATTTCCGCGAATTCGTACATCCACGTCGACTTCAACGACGTGAACTCCATCCTGCGCGGCGCCGGCACCGCACTGTTCGGCATCGGTTCGGCGCGGGGCGAGGATCGCGCCACCCAGGCCGCCGAAATCGCCATCAGCTCCCCGCTGCTGGAGGAAAGCATCGAGGGCGCCCACGGTGCGCTCATCAACATCGCCGGCCCCACCGACCTGAAGCTGCAGGAGGCCTCCGCCGCCACCGAGCTGGTTCGCAAGGCCATCCACCCCGAAGCCCAGATCATCTGGGGTCTCGCGCTGGACGACGCCTACGGCGACGAGGTGCGCGTCACGGTCATCGCCGCCGGTTTCGACCCGGTCTCCGCCCAGGAAGCCGCCCAGCAGCAGAAGCCGGTGAGCCCCGTGGTGCCCACCAGCGCGCTGAGCCATCCGCCGGTCCGCCAGGCCACCGCGCCGCAGACCGCTGCCGCCGCTCAGCCCCAGCCGGCCGTGCAGCAGCCCGCGGTGTCCCAGCCGCGTCCGGCCACGACCCAGCCGACGTACGCGCCCAGTACCCCGGCCTCGCTGCCGTTCGACGACCCGACCACCGAACGTCCGGCCGTCGCCCCAAGCGACCCGATGGGCGATCTCGACATTCCCGACTTCCTGCGCTGAAGCTGACCGCTGAAAGGATCGAACCATGGCAGGGTTCATGAAGAACGCTATGTCCTACCTCGGCATGAGTGACGTGGTGGACGACGATGACGACTACATCGAGGAGGAGGAACCGGTCCAGCCGGCCCCCAAGCCCACGTTCGACTCCGACCACACGGTGACCCCGATGCCGGCGGCTACCACCAGCTCGCCGTCCTCGACCAAACAGTTCCCGGTCGGCCGCGTCAACCGCATCACCACCATCCACCCGAAGTCCTATGAGGATGCCCAGCTCGTGGGCCGCGCCCTGCGCGACGGCGTGCCGGTGGTGCTCAACCTGACCGGCGTGTCCGAGGCCGTGGCATACCGCATCGTGGACTTCTCCGCAGGCGTGGTCTTCGGCGTGCGCGGCTCGCTGGAGCGCGTCACCCCGCGTGTGTTCCTCCTGAGCCCCGCCCAGGTGAACATCAAGGTCGAGGAGCCCACCGCCCCCGCATCCGCCCACGACCTCTTCGCGGACTAGTCCCATCCTGGCTCCCCTCTCTAAGGGGAGTTGCCGGCGCAGCTGATTAAGGGGAATGGATCCGAACAGGGGTTGCCGGTAATCGGACGATCGTTTCCCGTCATCTTTCAGCCGACTCCCAGCAAGGAGTCGGCTTTCGCATATCCGGCCACCAGCGAACATTTCACCGCCGCTTGTTAGGCTGGCAGCATGTTATCCCTGACTTTCGCCGTGATCGGCCGCATCCTTGCATGGCTGATCAACGCCTACATCACCGTCCTCTTCATCCGCATGATCCTCGACTGGGTCTCCCTGCTCGCCCGCAACTGGTATCCGCGCGGCGTGGTGGCCCAGCTCATCAACGCCGTCTATACCGTCACCGAACCGCCGCTCAGGTGGCTGCGCCAGTACATCCGCCCGCTGCCGCTCGGCGGCATGTACCTGGACATCAGCTTCATCGTCCTGTACTTCCTGCTCGTCGCCCTCGAATCGGTGATCATGATCATCTTCTGACCTTGCGGCCGCCGGCGCGGCAACACGGTTTTCGCGAACTTTATCCGCCATAAAACCGCGTTACTTGCCATGAAACGATGGGGTCGTGATAGCATCGTGATGATACCAACGTAAGCGAGGGCACTGCCCCAAAGCGAGGTGCAAGATTTATGGCTCTGTTGACGCCGAAGGATATTAGGGAGCATACCTTCCAGACCGTTCGATTCAAGGAAGGCTATGACGTCGATGAGGTTGACGACTTCCTCGATCAGGTCACGGAAACGGTCGAAGCTCTGGGACGTCAGGCGGTAGCCGGCGGCCAGTCCACCCAGGCCCTGGGTCCGGACGTGACCAGCCTCAACAACAAGATTTCCGAGCTGTCCGGTCAGGTGCAGCAGCTTCAGGCCGAGAACGAGAACCTGAAGAAGTCCGCCGCCGAGGCCCAGCAGGCTGCCGAATCCCGCGGCGATCAGGCCGCCCAGGTGGCCGCCACCAAGCTCAGCGAGGCCGAGGAATCCAACCGTGCGCTGGCCTCCCAGAACGAGCAGCTCAAGGGTCAGGTCGACCAGCTCAACGCCCAGATCGACCAGCTGACCGCCCAGGCCGCCCAGGCCTCCGGCAACCAGGAAGCCGTCGGCCAGCAGATCGCCGCCATCCAGCAGGAGCGCGACAAGTTCCGCGCCTCCGCCGAGGAGCTGTCCCGCAAGCTCGCCGCCGCCCAGCAGCAGGGTGCCGTGGCCCAGCAGCAGGCCGCCCAGATCCAGGATCTCTCCCGTCAGCTCGAAGAGGCCAAGCAGCGCGAGAACCAGCTGCGCAGCCAGGTCTCCAAGGTCGAACCAAGCACCGAGACCGGCTCCCTGCAGAAGATCGCAGGCGCCGCCTCCATGCCGGGCACCGAGCCCGAGCGCGCCACCGCCATGCTCACCCTGGCCATGCAGCTGCACGACCAGTACGTCGAGAAGGGCAAGAACAAGGCCCGCGAGATCGGCGAGGCCGCCCAGAACAAGTACGAGGACCTGGTCACCAAGGCCAACAACTACTCCGATCGCACCCGCGCCGAGGCCGACGATTACTCCGCCCGCACCCGTTCCGAGGCGGACACCTACTCCGACCGCACGCACTCCGAGGCCGACGCCTACCGCGACAAGACGCACGCGGACGCCGAGAACTACGCCAAGAACGTGCACTCCGAGGCCGACGCCTACTCCGTCAAGACCCGTCAGGACGCGGACAACTACTCCAAGACGCAGCACACCGACGCCGACAACTACGAGGCCGAAGTCCAGCGCCGCGCCGCCGAGTACGACAAGAAGACCCGTTCCGCCGCGGACACCTACGCCGAGCAGGTGCGCGACAACCTGCAGGCCCAGTCCAAGGTCATCGAGGGCAACATCCAGAGCCTCAAGCAGTTCGAGACCGAGTACCGCGCCCGCCTCACCGAGTTCCTCGGCCAGCTGGTTTCGCAGGTTTCCGAGTCCAACAACTACGAAGACCAGACCTCGAACAACTAAGGCATAGGCAGGGTCAAGTCGTATGACGAACCAACAGGGACGGCTGCGCACCCGCGCGGCCGTCTTTGCATGTGTGGCCGCGGTCGCGCTGATCATCGACCAGCTCACCAAGGCCTGGGCCATGGCGGCGCTGTCCGCCGGCCAGACCATCCGTATCATCCCCGGACTGCTGTCGCTCACGCTCGTGCGCAATCCCGGTGCCTCGCTCGGCATGGGTTCCGGCGCCACATGGGTGATCAGTCTGCTGGCCGTCGTGGCATGCGTGGCGCTGGTGGTGTTCGGCGTGCGTACCGTATCCATGAAATGGACGGTCACGCTGTCCTTCGCGTTCGCCGGGGCGTTCGGCAACCTCATCGACCGCGTGATGTACGCGGACGGATTCCTCAACGGCAAGGTGGTGGACTTCCTCAACTACGGCTGGTCCGTGGGCAACGTGGCGGATATCTACCTTGTGGTCGCCGGCGTGGTGTTGGTGCTGCTCATCCTGAAGGGCGAGCCGTTCAGCGCCAAGGATCTGGAAACGACCGATGCCACCCCGGAGGCGGACGCCAAGCAATGAGTCGCATGGTTCCCGCTCCCGACGCCCTCGTAGGCAAGCGTTTCGATGTCGCCGTGGCCAAGATGCTCGGCATTTCCCGATCCAAGGCCGCCGACCTCATTGATTCCGGTCAGGCGCGCGTGTTGGGCCGCGATGTCGCCCGTTCCAGCACCCTGGGTGCGGGGGAGACCGTCGAATTCGATCTTGTCGAGGAACACGCCGAACCCGAACCCATCGCCAATGACATGGCCGTGGTCTACGAGGACGACGATATCGTCGTCGTAGACAAGCCGGTCGGCGTGGCCGCCCACGCATCCGTCGGCTGGACCGGTCCAACCGTCCTGGGCTCGCTGCGTGACCGCGGCGTACACATCACCTCCTACGGCGCCGCTGGCCGCGAGGGCATCGTCTCCCGCCTGGACGTGGGCACGTCTGGTCTCATGCTCGTATGCAAATCCGATCTGGCATACACCGAGATGCGCCGTCAGTTCGCCGAACATGAGGTCAGGAAGACCTACCATGCGCTCGTGCAGGGCTCGTTGAAGCAGGACAAGGCCACCATCGAGGCACCCATCGGCCGCGCCAAGGTCTCCGATTTCCGATTCTGCGTGACCCCGGCCGGCAAGCCCGCCGTGACCCATTGGGATGTTCTGGAGCGGTTCGGCCATGAGGCCACGCTCGTCTCCGTGAACCTGGAGACCGGCCGCACGCATCAGATCCGCGTGCATTTCTCATCCATCGGGCATCCCCTGTGCGGCGACCCGATGTACGGCGCCAACCCGGTGCTCTCCGAGACGCTCGGCCTCGACCGCCAGTGGCTGCACGCCATGAAACTCGAATTTCGTCACCCCCGCACCCGTGTGTGGACCACCGTGGAATCCCATTACCCGGCCGACCTCGCCCAGGCGCTTGCCGTCATGCGGGCCCGCCATGCCGAGACCGACATCGTCACTGCCGAGTCCGACGCATCCGCCTCAGCCCTGGACGAAACGATTCTGGTCGACTAAGCGCTGCCAAGGCCACAAGGTATGGTGGAACCCATGGCTGAAACCGGGAACTTCGTACATCTGCACAACCATACGCATTACTCGCTGCTGGACGGCGCGTCGAAGATTCCGGCGCTGGCCAAGCGCACGGCGGAACTCGGCATGCCGGCCATCGGCATCACCGACCACGGCAACATGCACGGCGCGTACGAGATGTACACCAACTGCGTGTCCAACGGCGTCAAGCCCATCATCGGCATCGAAGCCTATGTGACCCCGGAAACCGCGCGACAGGACAAGTCCCGCGTGCACTGGGGCACCGAGGCGCAGCGCCGCGACGACGTCTCCGGCGGCGGCCTCATCACCCACATGACCATGTGGGCGGAGAACGACGAGGGTCTGGTCAATCTCATCAAGGCATCCTCCGTGGCCAATCTCGAAGGCCGCGTCATGCGCTACCCGCGTATGGATAAGGAGGTCCTGTCCACGTATTCGAAGGGTGTGATCGCGTCGTCGGGTTGTCCGTCGGGCATCATCCAGACCCGTTTGCGTCTGGGTCAGTTCGATGAGGCGTTGCGTGCGGCGGGCGAGTTCCAGGACATCTTCGGCCGGGATAATTTCTTCATCGAGCTCATGGACCACGGCCTCAAGATCGAGACGCAGGTGACCAGGGACCTGCTGGATATCGCGAAAAAGCTCAACGCGCCGTTGTTGGCGACGAATGATTCGCATTACGTGCATGCGGAGGATGCGGGCGCGCAGGACGCGATGCTGTGCATCAACTCGGGTTCTCGTTTGGATGATCCGGACCGGTTCAAGTTCGACGGCACGGGTTATTTCATCAAGACCGCGGATGAGATGCGCGACCTGTTCCGTGAGTTGCCGGAGGCGTGTGACAATACGTTGCGTATCGCGGAGCGTTGCAATGTGATGTTCGACGATCACGAGGACGGGGCGTTCATGCCGAAGTTCCCGTGTCCGGAGGGTTGGGATGAGACGAGCCTGTTTTTGAAGAAGGTCGAAGAGGGTCTGGAGAAGCGGTATGACGGGCATCCGCCCCTGGAGGTGTTGAAGCAGGCGGATTACGAGTGCGGCGTGATCTGCCAGATGCAGTTCTGCGGCTACTTCCTGGTGGTCGCGGACTACATCCAGTGGGCGAAGGACCACGGGATCATGGTGGGTCCGGGCCGTGGTTCGGCGGCAGGCGCGATGGTCGCGTACGCGATGGGCATCACGGAATTGGACCCGTTGAAGCATGGCCTGATCTTCGAACGCTTTTTGAACCCGGAGCGCGTGAGCCTGCCGGATATCGATGTGGATTTCGATCCTGAGGGCCGTGGCCGTGTGATCGAGTACTGCGGTGAGAAGTACGGGACGGACAAGGTCGCGCAGTGCGTGATCTACGGCACCATCAAGACCAAGCAGGCGTTGAAGGACTCCGCACGCATCATGGGCTACGAATTCTCCGTAGGCGAGAAGGTCACCAAGGCCTTGCCGCCGGCTGCCACGGGCGGCAAGGACATCAGTCTGCACGACATCTTCGACCCGGCCGCGAAACGATACGCGGAGGCACGTGAGTTCCGTGAGATGTACGAGTCCGATCCGGACGCGCGGCGCATCACCGACGAGGCCAAGGGCATCGAGGGCCTGATCCGCCAGACGGGTGTGCACGCCTGCGCCACGATCATGGGTAGCGCGCCCATCACGGACACGAGCCCGTTGCTGGAACGTACGGACGGCACGATCACCACGACGTTCGAGTACCATACGTGCGAGACGCTGGGCCTGGTGAAGATGGACTTCCTGGGCCTGTCCAACCTCACGACCATCCACGACACGTTGCGCAACATCGAGGCGAACGGCAAGCCCGCCATCGACTACACCAAGATCCCCCTGGACGACAAGCCCACGTACGAGCTGCTCTCCCGCGGTGACACTTTGGGTGTGTTCCAGCTCGATTCCGACGGCATGCGCGCGCTGCTCAAGACGTTGAAGCCCGATAACTTCAACGACATCTCCGCACTGATCGCCCTGTACCGTCCGGGCCCGATGTCGATGGACTCGCACACCAACTACGCCAAGCGCAAGAACGGGTTGCAGAAGATCACGCCGATCCACCCCGAGCTCGAGGAACCGTTGAAGCAGGTGCTCGACGAGACGTACGGCCTGATCATCTACCAGGAGCAGGTGCAGTCCGCCGCGCGTATCCTGGCCGGCTACTCGCTGGGCAAGGCCGACGTGCTGCGTCGAGCCATGGGTAAGAAGAAGCCCGAGGTGCTGGCCAAGGAGAAGGTGCCGTTCTTCGCCGGCATGAAGGAGCATGGCTACTCCGAGGAGGCCGCCACCGCCGTGTGGGACATCCTGGTCCCGTTCTCCGGCTACGCCTTCAACAAGGCGCACTCCGCCGCCTACGGCCTGATCTCCTACTGGACCGCGTATTTGAAGACCCATTACCCGGTTGAGTTCATGGCCGCCCTGCTGCAGGGCGCGGCCACCAACAAGGACAAGACCGCGCTTTACCTGGGCGAGGCGCGGCGCATGGGCATCCAGGTGCTTTCCCCGGACGTCAACGAGTCGGTGTACGAGTACTCCGCCGTCGGCGACGTGGTGCGCTTCGGCCTGGGCGCGATCCGCAACGTGGGCGCCAAGGCCGTGGCCGACATCATCGCCGAACGCGAGGGCCCGCGCGGCAAGTTCGTGAACTTCATGGACTTCATCCGTCGCGTGCCCCTGACCGCCTTGAACAAGCGTCTGGTCGAATCCCTGATCAAGGCCGGCGCGTTCGACTCCATCGACCCGAACCGGCGCGCCCTGTTCACCGTGCACGAGGCCGCCATCGATTCGGTCGTGAGCCTCAAGCGCAAGCAGGCCGAAGGTCAGTTCGACCTGTTCTCCGACGACGAGGACGGGGGAGCGGAGGCCATGGGCGACGCCTCCGTGAGCGTGCCGGACATCGAGGAATGGGACAAGAAGACCAAGCTCAACTTCGAACGCGAGATGCTCGGTCTGTATGTGTCCGACCATCCGCTCTCCGGCATGCAGTCCGTGCTCGCGTCGTTGCGTGAGATGTCCATCGCGCACCTGATCGACCGTGCCAAGACCATGCCCGAAGGCCAGCAGGTCACGCTTGCCGGCCTCGTGACCGGCGTGGACCGGCGCGTCTCCAAGAAGGGCAACCCGTGGGCCATCGTCACCATCGAGGACATGGAAAGCAGCATCCAATGCATGTTCTTCGGCAAGGTGTACGAGGCGGCGGTCGCCGAACTCGCGCTTGATTCCGTGGTGCAGATCCGTGGTCAGGTGGAGTTGCGTGACGAGACCGTCTCCCTCAGGGCCACGGAGATGCAGGTGCCCACGCTGGAGGCCGAGGACGAGCGGCCGCTGGTCATCACGCTGCCGCCGGTGGCGCTCGATCGCCGCCGCATGATGGAACTCGGCCAGGTGCTTTCCAGCCACCCCGGCTACTGCGAGGTGCATCTCGCGGTGATGGACGAGAAGGGCAACGCCCAGGTGCTCACCTTCGGCGACCGGTTCCGCGTCAAGCGCGACACCTCCCTGTTCGCCGAAATCAAGATCCTCTTCGGCCCCAGCTGCCTGCCCGCCGCCTGAGTGAGCCGTGCGTCTTCTTCCGGAGATTGTTGATGGTTTTTCCCGGCTCCCCTCGCTGAGGGGAGCTGTCAGCGAAGCTGACTGAAGGGAGTCCCGTCGAGAGGGTCTAACTGGGGAGCCGTTCCGGTACTACCATGTCGAACCGTGACCACCTCAGCAGAAAACGAGCAACGCTGGATATCCGAGACGCTGGAACGGCTCGCGCATTCGCAATTCCGCGCCAAATTCCAGCTGGCGGACAAGGACCGCGCATACGCGCGCGCCAAGGGCAAGGCGATCATCGACCGTCACGCGCGGGAGATGCTGCGCGACAGGGTCGGCGCCGCCGAACCGAAGAACGACGGACGGCAGACCCCGTGGCGCGGGCATCCGGTCTTCACCGCCCAGCACGCCACTGCCACCTGCTGCCGCGGCTGCATCGAAAAATGGCATCACATCCCCAAAGGCCGTGAGCTGACCGACGACGAGGTGAACCGTCTCGCGGACCTCGTGATGGCCTGGATCGAACGGGACCTTGTCAACCATCCCGCACGTTAGTTCGTGAAGAGCTGATATCCCTCTTGAAACCAGTGACCTCCCAGTATTCCGGGAGTAGCATGAAGGCGAACATTCGTTTCCCACGAACGAAAGGATCGTCATGAGCGAGCAGCAACCGGTTTCCCCCGAACTGACGTTGAACGACAAGGCGCATTCCGTCATCCCGCAAATCGGATTCGGCACCTTCCAGATTCCCCCGGAGGACACGCAGCGAGCCGTCGAGGAGGCCCTCGAAATCGGCTACCGTCACATCGACACCGCGGCCGCCTACTACAACGAGGAACAGGTGGGCGACGCGCTCAAGGCCACCGGCATGGCCGGCAAGGTGTGGGTGACCACCAAGCTGCGCAACTGCGATCAGGGCTACGACTCCGCCATGGTGGCCTTCGAGGAGTCCCGCAGGAAGCTCAAGGTGGATGTCGTCGACATGTACCTCATCCACTGGCCGTTCCCCGCCGCCGGCTTCTACAAGGAAACCTGGCGGGCGCTGCTCAAGATGCGCGACGAAGGCGCCATCCGCGTGCCCGGCGTCAGCAACTTCCTGCCCGAGCACCTGCGCGGCATCATCGAGGACTCCGGCGAAAACCCCGCGGTCAACCAGATCGAGGTCCACCCGCGCTACAACCAGCCCGGCAACCTCGCCTTCTGCAAGGCGCACGGCATCGTGGCGGAAGCCTACAGCCCGCTCGGCCATGGTAAGGACATCGAATCCGATCCGGTCGTCAAGGCCGCCGAGGCCCATGGCGTCACGCCGGCGCAGGTGGTGCTGCGCTGGCATACGCAGGAGGGCCGCATCATCATCCCGAAGTCCAAGCACGTCGAACGCATGAAGGCGAACCTCGCCAGCGCATCCTTCGACCTGACGGCCGCCGAACTCGCCGCCATCGACGCGCTCGACGACCCGCACGCCAACGTGAGCGCCGATCCGGCCACGTTCACCCATTCCCAGTCCTGGGCCGACCAGCACGTCCGCGGCAACATCTGATGCCCTGGGAGGGGCGGCTCCCCATGATTGACTTCCATGAGGAAGAGGAGCCGCCCCGCCATCACCGCGGCCGCGAGTCCGCCGCATCCCTCATAAATCCCACACAACGCCGACGATTGCCCATGGCACGCCGACACATAATGCGACAAGATGTCTGTCAAAAGGTTGACGCAATGTCAACACATTCTCCAAAGGAGGAGTGTCATGTACTATTCCAACGGAAACTACGAGGCATTCGCCCGTCCGAAGAAGCCGGCCGGCGTCGACGGCAAATCGGCCTACATCATCGGCACCGGACTCGCGGCCCTGTCCGCGGCCTGCTATCTGGTGCGCGACGGGCAGATGCCCGGCAATCATATCCATATCCTCGAGAAGGACCCGGTGCCTGGCGGCGCCTGCGATGGCGCCGAAATCCCCGGCCTCGGCTACGTGATGCGCGGCGGACGCGAAATGGACAACCACTTCGAGGTGATGTGGGACCTGTTCCGCTCCATCCCCTCCATCGAGACCGAAGGCGTCTCCGTGCTGGACGAGTACTACTGGCTCAACAAGGAGGACCCGAACTACTCGCTGTGCCGCGCCACCAAGGATCTCGGCAAGGACGCCGGCACCAACGGCAAGTTCGGCCTGTCCGACAAGGCCTCCCAGGAGATCATGAAGCTCTTCTTCACCCCGGACGAGGAGCTGTATGACAAGCCCATCACCGACTTCTTCGACGACGAGGTCCTGAACTCCAACTTCTGGATGTACTGGCGCACCATGTTCGCCTTCGAGAACTGGCACTCCGCACTCGAGATGAAGCTGTACATCAAGCGTTACATCCACCACATCGGCGGTCTGCCGGACTTCTCCGCCCTGCGCTTCACCCGCTACAACCAGTACGAATCGATGATCCTGCCGATGGTCAAGTACCTCGAGGGCCACGGCGTGAAGTTCCACTACAACACCAAGGTCGAGAACGTCGAATTCGCCATCGGCGGGGGAGACGGACCCAAGCGTGGGCACACCGGCGTGGGCCAGGACACCATTCTCAAGATCCAGGCCACCTCCGGCGTCTTCAAGCGCAACCCGTACTCCAGCCCCACCAAGAAGCTCGCCGTGCGCCTCGACATCGATCACGAAGGCGAGAAGTCCTCCATCGACCTGACCGAGAACGACCTCGTGTTCATCACCAACGGCGGCTGCGTGGAGAACTCCACCATGGGCTCGCAGCACGCGCCCGCCCCGTGGAACCCGGATCTGAAGCCCGGCGGCGGCTGGGACATGTGGCGCAACATCGCCAAGCAGGACCCGAGCTTCGGCCACCCGGACAAGTTCTGCTCGGACCCGCAGGCCACCAAGTGGATGAGCGCCACCGTGACCACCCTGGACAAGGAGATTCCGCCGTACATCCAGCGCATCTGCAAGCGTGACCCGTTCACCGGCCACGTCGTCACCGGCGGCATCGTCACCGTCACCGACTCCAACTGGCTCATGAGCTGGACCCTCAACCGTCAGCAGCAGTTCCGTGACCAGCCCAAGGACCAGCTGTGCGTGTGGGTCTACGGCCTGTTCCCGGACAAGCCCGGCAACTACGTCAAGAAGCCGATGACCGAATGCACCGGCGAGGAGATCTGCGAGGAGTGGCTCTACCATATGGGAGTCCCGACCGACAAGATCGAGGCGCTCGCCAAGAACCACGCCAACACCGTGCCGGTCATGATGCCGTACATCACCGCGTTCTTCATGCCGCGCGCCGCCGGCGACCGCCCGGACGTGGTGCCGGACGGCGCCGTGAACTTCGCGTTCCTCGGCCAGTTCGCCGAAACCCCGCGCGACACGATCTTCACCACCGAGTACTCGATGCGCACCGGCATGGAGGCGGTGTACACCCTGCTCGACGTGGACCGCGGCGTGCCTGAGGTGTGGGGCAGCGTCTATGACGTGCGCAACCTGCTCAACGCCACCGTCAAACTGCGTGACGGGGCGCCTGTCACGGACATGAAGCTCAACTTCGTGGAGAAGGCCGTGCTCGGCAAGGTCTTGAAGAAGCTCGACGGCACCGACATCGCCACGCTGCTCAAGGAGTACCACGTGATCTGACGGTGATTCGAGCACAGCTGCTGGTATTCGCCGTGTCCGGCTGGGGCCGGCATATACGACGTTCGACACACTCAAGGCACGCCGACTTCGTCGGCCTTCGCGGCTTCGCTGCTCACTTCGCCTACGGGGAGTCCGCTGGACTCCCCGTTTCACGGCTCAGTGGCCAAGCTTACGGTCGAGCATCGCATATGCCGGCCCCAGCCTCGTTTCGTTTGCATGTTCTGTGGGCTGCCCGCAAATGGGGTGAGCTGGTGCGCTTTGGCTCCCCTCTTCCGAGGGGAGCTGTCGAGCAAAGCGAGACTGAGGGGAGTCGCGGTTCAACCCGTTGCGACTCCCCTTAGTCGTCTTCGACGCCAGCTCCCCTCGGAAGAGGGGAGCCCAGGCATGCCGGAATCATCCGACTCCTACCGCACGCCCCAGTCGTAGCGTTGGGATTCGAGACGCATGTAGGTGAACAGCTCCGTGCGGTCGATGCCGTCGATCTTGCGGATATGACGGTTCACCAGCTCCAGCATGCTCTCGTCGTCCTCGGCGAAGATCTCCGCGAGGATGTCGAAGCGGCCGGCCGTGATGATCACGTAGTCGATCTGGTGGATCTCCTTGAGTTCACGCGCCACGTATTCGATGTCGCCATTGACGGTGATGCCCACCATCGCCTGGCGTTTGAAACCCATGTCCATCGGATTGGTCACGGCCACGATCTGCATGATGCCGTCGTCCAGCATCTTCTGCACGCGCAGACGCACCGCCGCCTCGGACAGACCGATCTGCTTGCCGATCGACACGTATGACCGGCGCCCGTCCTCCTGCAGCAGCGTCACGATCTTCTTGTTCGTCTCGTCCATCGACTGCGCGGCGGTGTCCGATGCCGTACCCTCCGTGCCGTCCTTGCCGCTTTTTGCCGCCGCCATGATCGCCGTCCTTGTTCTGATCGGTATGCATTCCAGTCTTATGCGTCCCATTATGCCCGCCTGCGATGTCGGAATGATTCGAAATCGTTAATTCGCGTGTCTTGCATTTGCGATTTTCGTATTAACCGGGGTTCACTATGTGACATATTTTCGCTGGAAGATGTGTCGTACGGCTTCCCATAGGTAAATGCCGGCAAATCAGCATGAATATGCGATTTTCGTTATATAGAAACGTGCTAAACGCGCTATTCGCATAATCTCCTGTTTTCATTACGAAAAGAATCGCAATGTTCTGTTTACCTTATGGAAATCGCGGTCTTCTTCACTGACAGTTGTGATGGTACGAGCCGAAGAGTAAGGAGACGCGATGAGCGAGACCCAACCATTGGTGGCACGCGACCCTGAAGTCGAATCAAGGGAATCCGGACTGACGATCAACCGTGCGTTCAAAGTGTTCCAATCCGCCGAAGGCAAGGAAGTCAAGGCCATCAACGACGTGAGCCTGGCCATCCGGCAAGGCGAGTTCTTCATCCTGCTCGGCCCGTCCGGCTGCGGCAAGACCACGCTGCTGCGTTCCATCGCCGGCCTCGAAAGCCTCGACGCCGGCGAGATCTACCTCGGCGACCAGCGCATCGACCAGCTGCCGCCGTACGACCGCCCGGTCAACACCGTCTTCCAAAGCTACGCCCTGTTCCCGCATCTGACGGTGGCGCAGAACGTGGCGTTCGGCCTCGAAATGGAGAAGAAGCCGAAGGCCGAGATCGCCAGAACCGTGCAGGAGATGCTCGACCTCGTCCATCTCGGCGAATTCGGCGGCCGCAAGCCCCATCAGCTCTCCGGCGGCCAGCAGCAGCGCGTGGCCCTCGCCCGGTCGCTCGCCAAACGCCCCAAGGTGCTGCTGCTCGACGAATCCCTCTCCGCGCTCGACTTCAAACTCCGCCGCCAGATGCAGGTGGAACTGAAGCGCATCCAACGTGAAACCGGCATCACCTTCGTGTTCGTGACCCACGACCAGGAGGAGGCCCTCTCCATGGGCGACCACATCGCCGTCTTCTCCAAGGGACGCCCCGAACAGGTGGGCACGCCGGAGGAGATCTACAACGAACCCGCCAACCGCTTCGTGGCCGACTTCATCGGCGACATCAACTTCGTGGACGCGGTCAAGAGCGCGGACGGCGAAATCACCGTGGAAGGCGTGCCTTTCCGCGTGAAGCAGGACATCTCCGGCCTGCCGGTGGGCGCCGAAGTGAGCGCCGCCATCCGTCCCGAACGCATCGCTCTGACCGCCCCGCGCGAATCCGCGCTCACCGGCACGGTCGAAACGCTCATGTTCATGGGCGCCGACGTGCGCTGCGAGGTCCGGCTCACGGACGGCACCAAACTCCTCGTCCGACTCTCGCCCCCGTACGACACGGCCGTGCTGCACGAAGGCGCCACGGTGTCCGTGGAGGTCGAGGCCGAGCACATGAGGGTGGTGGAACGATGAGCGCCGCCGACCGCAAGACGAGGGCGCGCCGGGAACCGGTGGACGTCCCCGCCGCAAAGACCTCCGCATGGAGCCGCTGGTTCGGTTCCTCCCATGCCGTCAAGCCCGGCATGCTGAACCGCCTTTACTCCCTGCCGTCCATCATCATCGGACTGCTGTTCACCCTGGGCCCGATCGGCGTCATCATCGCGTTCTCCTTCATGAGCCGGCCGGACATGGGCGGCGGCGTGGTCTTCAGATTCTCCACCGACGCCTACGAAAAGCTGCTGTTCCGCCACGACTTCTTCGGCAACCGCTCCTTCGACGCCCGCTACCTGCAGGTATTCGGCACGTCGCTGTGGCAAGCGCTGCTCACCACCGTGATCTGCGTGGCGCTCGCCTTCCCGATCGCCCTGTGGATGTCCATGAAAAGCGCCAAGGTCCAGCAGATCCTCGTGCTGCTGGTCACCATCCCGTTCTGGACGAACCTGCTGGTGCGCACCTACGCATGGATGCTCATCCTCAACGAGAACGGCCCCATCAACTGGGCGCTGCGCCTGCTCGGCATCGGCTCGCAGCAGATGCTGTACACCTCGTTCGCCTCCGTGATCGGCCTGATCTACACGTTCCTGCCGTTCGCCATCCTGCCCATGTACTCGGCCCTGTCCGGATTCGACTTCCGGCTGGTTGAGGCGGCCTACGACCTCGGCGCGCACAAGCTCACCGTCATGCGCCGCGTGATCTTCCGCGCCGCCATGCCCGGCGTGATGAGCGGCATCGCTTTGTGCTTCATCCCCGCATTCGGCTCATACGTGCAGCCGGTGCTCCTCGGTGGCGGCCGCGTGCTCATGGTCGGCAACCTCATCGCCTCCCAATTCGCGGAGGCCCGCAACTGGCCGTTCGGCGCCGCGCTGTCCACGGTGATCCTGGCGGTGACGCTACTCGGCGCACTGGTCGCCTCCGTACTCGGCGGCCGCGCCTCCCGAAAGGCAGGTGAATGACGATGACCGTGATGCATGACGACACCGACCCGAACAAGGTCCGTTACGGCAACGCCGGCGAGTTCGGTGCCCTGGTGGCCCGGACCCAGCAGGAACGCGGGGAAGCGCAGGACGTGTCCGGCGTGCGCATGCCCGCCGATCTGGAGCGCAAGCAGCCCGACCGCATGTGGAGCACGCGACGTTCCGGCAAGCAAGGCAACACCCTCAAACGATTCCCGATGGTCGGATTCGTGAGCGTGGCCGTACTCGCGTTCCTCTACGTGCCGATGGTGATCGTGGTGTTCTTCTCCTTCAACGGCGGCAAGCAGGCCCTCCTGTGGCAGGGGTTCTCGCTGCGCTGGTATGGCGAGGTGTTCACCAACGGCGCCATCATCAACGCCACCGAAACCTCGCTGCTCGTGGCCGTGATCGCCACCGTGCTCTCCACGGCGCTGGGCGTGCTCTACGTACTGGCCGTGGACCACATGTCCCGGGCCGGATCGGCGCTCGCCTCCATGCTCATCAACGCCTCCATGCTCATCCCCGAGATCGTGCTCGGCGTGGCCACCATGGCGTTCATCAGGCTCATCGGACTCGCTCCCGGATTCGTGCCGCTGGTGCTCGCGCACACCACGTTCTGCATCCCGTTCGTGGTGATGCCGATCCGCGCGCGACTGGCGACCATCGACCACGCATGCTTCGAGGCCGCCGAGGACCTGGGCGCCTCCGGACCCGTCACCGTGTTCCGCGTGACGTTGCCGCTGTTGGTGCCAGGCATCGTATCCGGCGCGCTGATGGCGTTCGTGGTCTCCATGGACGACTTCATGATCTCGAACTTCCTGACCACGGCCGGCACCACCACGCTGCCGATCTACATCTTCTCCCTGATTCGCAAGGGTGTGAACCCCAGCGTGAACGTGGTGGCCTCGCTGCTGCTGTTGCTGGCCGTCGTGGTCACGGTCACCTCCACGCTGCTGACGAACCGCAAATCGAAGTGAGGCGCATGATGACGAATACAAAACATCCACGGTATGCCGCGATGTGGAGCCTGATGCGGCGCGGCTGCGTCTGCGCTCTGGCCGGGGCCATGGCGTGCGGGCTCGCCGCCTGCTCGGGCGGCGTGAGCGACGTGGCCTCCGGCCCGGTGGTCAGCGCGGTCGGCCCCTACCATGCGGCCACCGGCGGCGAACTGCACGTCTACACATGGGCCGGCTACATGCCGGACAGCGTGATCAAGGCCTTCGAAAAGGACACCGGCATCTCCCTGACCGTGGACACCTTCGACAGCAACGAGGCGCTGGAAGCCAAACTGCAATCCACCGGCGGCGAGGGATACGACATCGTGATGCCCAGCGACTACATGGTCGAACAACTCATCCATGAAAAACTGCTCATGAAATTCGACGTCAGCACACTGCCGAACGCCAAGAACATCAAAAGCGAGTTCCGTGATCCTTATTACGACGCGAAGATGGAGTATTCGGCACCCTACATCGTCAGCTACACGGGCATCGTCTACGATGCCAAGGCGATCCCCGCGGCGGACGCGCCCACATCCTGGAGCGACTTCTTCCATCCCAAGGCATTATGGGGCAAGACCCAGCTGCTCGGCGACCAGATCGAAGTGGTGAATGCCGCCCTGCGCGCCGTGGGATCCGACCAATGCGCCACCGACCCGCAGGATTACCAGGACGCCGCCAACCTGCTCGAGCAATACAAGTCAAAGCTGGGCGTCATGAGCTCGGAAGGCGTGGCGGACCGACTCGCCTCCGGCGAACAGAAGGTCGGCATGGCATGGAGTTACGACGCCTACCAGGCCATGGCAAGCAACCCCGACCTGAAATTCGTGTTCCCCTCGGACGGGGCGAACAAGTTCGTGGACAACGTGGCCATATCGCGCGGCGCCAAGAACGTGGATCAGGCCAAGACATTCATCAACTGGATGCTTGACCCATCCAACAAGACCGCGGTGGAACAGAACGCCGGCGCCGGCAGCGTGCTGAAGGGCGGCGACGAGCTGCTGCCCGCCGCGATGCGCAAATTCAACGTGGTGGTGCCCTCCGCCGAGGAGGAGAAGCACGCCATCCTGGAAAAGCGTTGCTCGAACAAACTCAATGACAACTACACGATGATGTTCGAGGACTTCCGCAACTAGCGCAAACATCGGCTCCCCTCTTTGCGGGGGCCTCACGGTCCATGCTCCGGATGGCATGTATGACTCGGCTCCCCTCTTTGAGGGGAGCTGGCGGCAAAGCCACCTGAGGGGAGCGGCGTCTGCGGAATGCTTTCCTTGTTTCATCCCTCGTTCATCCTTCCCGGCTCCTCTCCCTCGAGAGGAGCCTTTTCCATGCCTGTTTTTGTGCAGTCCGACGGTTTTCGCAACATTCACGCAACACCACTTTGTAAATCGTGGCATATTCAGTTAATGGCTACGAAATAAATAGGTGATTACCTAAAGATGTCGAGAAAAACGCAGGTTGAACATACGGTTCATGCGAAATCCTGAATCGAAACCAACCGATCATTGAAGAACCCAAGGAGCGACACCATGGCGGCTACCATCGATGAAACCAGAATCAAGGAACTGACCGCGAAGGAAGGCGACAAGCTCAACGCCAAGCTCGGCAAGTCCCGCGAAATGTACGAGCGCGCCTGCAAGCACCTGTGCAACGGCGTCGCATCCTCCTACCAGCTGCGCGACCCGTGGCCGATCTACGTGGACCGCGGCCAGGGCGCCAAGATGTGGGACGTGGACGGCAACGAATACTACGACTTCAACAACGGCTTCGGCGCCATGCTTCAGGGCCACGCCAATCCGATCATCGCCGAGGCCGTCAACGACCGCTTCTCCAAGGGCTCGCACTTCGCCATGCCCGACTGGGACGACGTGGTGGTGGCCGAGGAGCTCGCCGAGCGTTTCGGTCTGCCGAAGTGGCGCTTCAACAACTCCGGTTCCGAGTCCACGATGGACGCCATCCGCATCGCCCGCGCCTACACGCACCGCGACCACATCATGAAGATCTTCGGCTCCTACCACGGCCACCACGATGCCGTGATGATCTCCATCTCCGAGGACTACAACAACATCGGCGACCGCTACCATCTGAAGTCCCTGCCGTACGGCGCGGGCATCCCGCAGGCCACCGTCGAACTGACCGTGCCGGTGCCGTTCAACGACCTCGACGCCCTCGAACACCGCGTCAAGGAAATGGAGGAGGAAGGCAACCCGCCCGCCTGCCTCATCATGGAAGCCTGCCTGATGAACATGTCCATCGTGCCGCCCGAACCCGGATACCTGGAAGGTGTGCGCGAACTGACCAGGAAGCACGGCATCGTGCTCATCTTCGACGAAGTCAAGACCGGTCTGACCGTGGGCCCCGGCGGTGCCACCAAGCTGTTCGGCGTGACCCCGGACATGGTCACCATCGCCAAGTCCCTGGCCGGCGGCCTGCCCTCCGGCGCGATCGGCGGCACTGATGAGGTCATGCACGTGGTCGAGGACGGCGAGGTCTATCAGGTCGGTACGTTCTCCGGCAACCCGCTGTCCATGGCGGCCGCCCGTGCCAGCCTGGAGAAGGTGCTCACGCCCGAGGCCTATGAGCATCTCGACCACATGAACCAGCGTCTGATGGACGGATGCCGCGCGATCATCAAGAAGTACGACTTCCCCGGTTACGCCCAGGGCTTCGGAGCCAAGGGTTGCGTGACGTTCTCCCCGCATAAGATCACCGACTATGTGAGCTTCCGCAAGGGCCAGAACGCGGCGCTCAACCAGCTCGCCTGGCTTTATGAGGCGAACCGCGGCATCTACATGGCTCCGGGCCGCGAGGAGGAGTGGACGCTGTCCGTGGCGCATGACGACAAGGCTTGCGACACCTACCTCGCCGCATTCGAGGAGATGGCGCACGATCTGACCGCCTGATCGGACTCGCCGATTTCCTTGCGATGGATCCCATGGCGTGAGGTGCGAACAACGGCGTTCGTGCCTCACGCTTTTTTGATGGGACGAAGAGGCAGGTGTCCGGCGGGTGAATGCCTGTTGAGGCCGGGTCGAATTCTTCCGACACGCCGATGAACAATGAATGTTGATGCATCGAGGCCGGGGTCAGGAGGCTTATTCTGTCTGTAGAACAGCGTTGTAGGCTGTTTGCGACACGCCGAGGGAGCCTTGCTATGATGCGGTTTTCCCTCGTTTCGTCATGCCTCGATTTGCGTGTTTGGTTTGTGGTGTGTAAGTTATTCACCTGTTGCCGCTCGGCACGGCGGGTTTCCTTCCTTTGGTTGGTTGGCTGCGTGTTGGTGTGGTGGTGGTTTGAGAACTCAAGAGCGTGTTTGTACTACTTCTTTATAGTCAATGATTGCCAGTATGCCTCAAGCCTGATGGTGTTTGTGCTGTTGGGTTCCCTGGGAGGGGTTGAATTGGGGT
>NZ_JAFEJP010000021.1:0-39303 GCF_018555355.1 Bifidobacterium sp. SO4 | reverse complement strand
GATGCTCCACCACCTGGGCCGTCGTCATCGGCGTGGTGAAATACAACTCCACCGCACGCTCTCGTTCCTCAAGACTGAACATACGAAAATCTTTCCGTTCGGTCTCCAAGAAAACGTCCGCAGCCCCGAGCAAGCTATTCGTGAAATATATTTGCGCCCATTTGAAGAATGTGTGAAATACGGTAAGGCGACAGCCGTGATGAATAGCATGAACTTCATTGGTGACATGTATGCAGGAGCTCATGAAGGATTGCTGACTGAGGTATTGCGTAATGAATGGGGCTTCCGTGGCAAAGTTCTAACAGATATGGATGAAGGCGGAGCTTCCGCTGGTGTCAATGCCGCGTTGCGGGCGGGCTGTGATGCTTGGCTCGGAGGCACGCATGTTGTTCGGGCTAAGACTGACGCAGATATCTATTATTTGCAACGTGCAGCGCACAATAGTCTGTATACCTATGCGAGTGGCACCCTTGTTGGTATCACGCCGGTAAACTGGCGTGGATATATTGCGGGGCTTACTGTTGAATGGATGCTGTTGGTGGCAATCAGCTTGTTTGCCATCGTCCAAAGAACTCGCAAGCCAAGGAACGTCGCGGCCAAGGAGGTAACTACCGTTCAGTAGTGCGATTTCTTAACTGAGTCTCTTCCTCTTCCTCCGGTTGTGGCCGGGATGGGCGTCTCCTCCGGACACCCATCCCGGCCACAACCGTTCGCGCTATGTACTGTGATGAACGAGTAATCACCAATCCAACCAGCTTGCAGCGTCGTCGTAGGTCATGGTGATGCGTTTGCGGTAGTCCTCGATGAACTGTTGCGCCCCAATCAGCGCAATGGTGTCGTGATTGGATTGAACCGCGGATTCGAATGCGTCGGGGAGCAGTCGCACCAAGGTTGCGAATCGGCGGATGATTTGGTTCCCGTCCATATCCATTCGGTCGGCGAATCGTTCCAAATGCTTGCGTCTGAGCTGCAGCAGGTTTCGCCGGCCTCCGATGTTCATCGCCAGTGTCACGCTGGCGGCAAGCCTGCCATGTCCGAGATAGGGGAATATGGAAGCAAGGTCGTAGAGTGGCGCAAGTCGTACGGATTCCCCATCGAGCAGCAGCGAGTAGTTTTTCGCATGACTGTCCGTGGCTCCGAGCAGATAACTTACCAGGATTCCATCAATGAAAGCTCTGATATTGCTTTCTGCCTGACCGGGTAGTCCATGTGTGCGAAGCATTGCCGCGTACGCTTCCGAAGTAGGGCCATTATGCTCCTCGTATTTCAACGAGGCCGGAAGCCCGAGTGCTTGGGTGAAGTCTTCCTGATGCAGCGCCTGTACCCGTCCGTCATCGGCGATTCGGCGATCGTACCGCTCGCTGATGATGGCGGGGACGCCGTCGAACAATCGGAATTCGGTATTGGCTACATGCAGTCCCAGGGCCGCGGCGATACGCATGGTGAGGTGCTCGTCGAATGCCTGCAGAGGAAGCGTGGTGATGCCGGGCTTGATAATGTGCGTGGTGCGGGCGATGCCATTCGTGACGTACCAAGAACCATGGTGTAGTCTGAGAGCGATCTTGCCTTGCTGCCCGGCAACGGACCAATGCTCCGTTGCCGTAGCCGGTTGCAGGCCGGTGGGTGCGGCGGTCCGAAGGCGGGTGGCGATTTCAGCGTCGCTGATGGGGAAGAGTGAGTCGTTTTCAACCGGCAGCTGCGGTGTTGTGGATAGTCGAAGAGCGCCGGTGGCATCGAAACCGATGGATTGCAGGAGGTCGAATGCGACGGTCGAGCGAGCATGATGCAGACGAGCCGCTTCCTCTCGTGCTTGGGGAGATTCCGGCACAAGGGCTTCAAGGAAATTCTCCGGAGCCTTGCCGATGTGCTCGTTCTGGATGAGCGGCATGGATAGCGATATCGGCGTGGGGTCGACCGTCCACCGGTATTCGTCGTTATATCGGAAGTGCACTACGCCGTTGGGATCTTTGAGAAATACGCCGACTGGAGTTTCGCCAAGAAACGCATACAGAACATCGTCGCTCATCAGGGTCACCATTCATATGGGTCGGTGGGGTGAGGCGTTTTGCGCACATCCAGTGACAAACCCAGTGCGGAAAGCATGCTGAGAATAGTGGCGAAGCCCGGATTAGGTACTCTGCCATGCTCGAATTCGATCAGCCAGCGCCGGGATACGCCAAGCTTTTCGGCCATTTCGGTCTGGCTGATACCTTGCCGTTGCCGTTCATCCTTGAGCAATTGCGCATAGCCGCCGCTAGTCATCACCAACATGTGAAAAATATATCACACAGCACATATACTGTGCAATATATTGCGCTTCTGGTGTGATGTGCAGAATATTGCACTACCGCTTCGGCAGCAGCACCTGCAGCGAGAAGATGCCGGCGTCGTCACTCACGCTCAGGGTGCCTCCGTATTGCTCGGCGGTGTGCAGCATGCTCTTCATGCCGAACCCGTGCCGTGCCTTGTCCCGCTGGGTGGTGACCGGCAGTCCGGCCCGGAACCGCAGCCGGCCCTGATGGTAGTTCTGCACCTGAATCATCACCAGATCGCCCTGCCCGCGGATGATGACGTTAATGACGCGCTTGGCGGGGTCCTTGAGCTCGCTGACCGCGCGAATGGCGTTGTCCATCGCATTGCCGAACAGCGCGTAGATGTCCTCCATGCGCATGAAATCCAGTGCCGTGCCGTCCGCCATGCAGGTGAGCTGGATGCCGTGCGACTGGCAGAACAGCCCTTTCTCCATGAGCACGATGTCCAGCGCGCGGTTGCCCGTCTTGACCGCCGTGTCGTAGATCATGATGGCCTGCTCGGCCTCGTTGAAGTACTCATCGCGTTCCGGACTCTCCCGCATCTCACGTAACGCCCGGATCTGATGCTTCAGATCGTGGCATTTGCGATTGATGATGTCGATGGTCTCCTGCGTGAGCCGGTACTGCTTCTCCTGCTGCATCAACGTGTACTTGACGCTGTCCAGCTCCTCCTGCAGCCGCATCTTGGCGTGGCCGTTGAGCTGCGCCCACATGATGTAGTAGCAGCACAGCGCGTCGCTGATGTGGTAGAACACGTCACGCATGGTGCTCGAATCATGCTCAAGCACGCTCAATACCCAGATGAACAGCAGGATGCAGGCCATGGGGAACAGATCATTGAGGGACGTCCGATAATGTCCGTTCTCTGGTATCGTACGGGCGAATGCCATATAGAACCCGGCATATACGGTGGTGTAGATGAGTACGATGACAACGCCGTTGGCGAGACTCATGCCACTTCCGGTGCCAACGCCTTCGGTGAGCACCCGATACACCATGAAGCACTCGTACGCCGCATGCTGCATGGCGTTGGCGCATATCGTGCAATAGACCGCCTCAATGAATGTGCCTTTCATACAGCATGCGACCAACGGTACGCAGATGATGCCGAATGTGGCCCAATACAGCACTTCCCACGCCTCGCCGGAAGGCAAGGTGATGAATTCGCCGGCCCCATAAACAAGCGCGATGAGAGCGATCGTGCATCCGCTGAATCGCCAGGCGAATCCGCTCCTTTTCCGTACGTGCGTCATGAAGATGCCACAGGCGATGATGAGCTGCACGATATAGGATATCCGGTCCCACGGCGCGAGAATCATGTTCAATTCACCCCTCCCATGTAATCCGCCAGCGCTTCCAGGAACGCCTTCTTCTTCGGACGGCTCATCTTGAGCCAGTCGTCGGCCACGCGCACCTCGTCGCCACTGACCGAAGACACCTGCTCCATGTTGACCAGATAGCAGTTGTTGCAGCGTGCAAACGACAGCCCTTCCAGCTTTTCCTCCCACTCACGCATGGAGCCTCGCTGACGGAGCAACCCCTGTGCCGTATGGAAGAACAGGTAATGCCCGCGAACCTCCACATAATGCAGTTCGTCCGACTTGACGGACATGAAACCGTCCGCCGTGGGAAACACCAGATTGCGTGTGCGTCTGTTGCCGATCAACGTCAGAATGGAGCGCATCTTCATGGACAGCGAATAGTAGTTGACCGGCTTCAGGATGAAGTCCAGCGCCCGCACCTCGTACCCGCGGATCGCCATCTGCGCCATGTTCGTCACGAACACCAGCGGCACGTCGGCGTCCAGTTCACGCAGTCGATGGGCTGCGGATACGCCGTCCTGCTCGGGCATGTCGATGTCCATGCAGATCAGGTCATAGGAATAGTCGTAGTCGGCAAGAAAGGTGGTCGGCGAATCGAACGCGATCGGTTCTATCGGTACGCCGAGTTCGCCGGACAGCCGGCGGAACGCATCGCTCAGCGTCTCCCGCTCGCGTTCCTCATCATCGATTATCGCGACTTTGGTCATGGACGTTTCCCGTTCTCCCTTACGTAGCTTCGATTATAGAAAACGCCTGTGCGATTCGGGCCGGCCGCATGCGCAGGTTATGACCGCAGTGACGACAGGTTACGCCAACGTCCGGTTGTCGCCGGTGCCGCTCCGGCATCATGAACCATGACATTGATGTTGCAAAACGACCGCCCCGCACTGCAGGCGAGACGGAACAACAGGATCATGAAGGACAAAGGAGCCATGATGAAGGGACAGTCGAGACTGCTGTGGCGCGGCCTCACGTCGGTGGCGGCAACGTTGCTGGTGTTCGGCGTGTGCGGCACGCAAACGGCACTGACCTATACCGGAACCATCAATTCCCAGCTGGGTACGTCATCCACGAAGATCGTGTCCGATGGCACGAGCAGCGCTGACACCGAGTACTACAAGAGTTCGTACGGCGAGCTCAACGCCGAGAACCTGCAGAAGCTCATTAAGGACGCCTATGCCGAAGCGGTGACCTCGCAGGAGGAAGGTTCGGTGCTGCTGCGCAACGAAAACGACGCTCTGCCGATGAAGGCCGGCCGCGTGACACTCTTCGGTCATGCCGTGGTTCAGCCGGTCTACGATCCGGGTGGCGCCAACAGCGCCGCAGCCGAGAACCCGGACATCACCATCGATCTCAAGGAAGCGCTGGAATCCGCGGGATTCAAGATCAATGACACGCTGTATCAGGCGTATGCCAAGAGCGACACCACCCGTGTGGCCAGCAACAACCTGCAGATCTCAGGAGATCCCCGCACGCCCGGCAAGCAGCTGCCCGAACCGGTGCTCGGCGAGGAACCCGCGTCCTTCTACACCAACGACCTCAAGTCCAGCTGGCAGAACGACTACAACGATGCCGCCATCGTGATGCTCGCCCGTGAAGGCGGCGAGGACACCGAGATGATGATGGAGGATCCGGAAGGCATCAGCTCTCTGAGCCTGCACCAGGACGAAAAGGACCTGCTGCAGATGATCAAGGATTCCGGCAAGTTCTCCAAGATCATCGTGCTGCTCAACAGCGCCTACCCGATGGAAGTCGAATGGCTGGACGACTACGGTGTGGACGCCTGCCTGTGGATCGGCAACCCCGGCAACCGCGGTTTTGAGGGCGTGGCCAACCTGCTGACCGGCAAGGCCAACCCGTCCGGTCGTCTGGTCGACACCTACGCGGTAAGCTCCCTGTCCTCTCCCGCCGCGCATACCAACAGCCAGAACATCACGCAGTGGACCAACAAGGATCAGGTCGTTTCCAGCGTGACGGATAAGGACATCAACGTACAGAACGTCGCGGTTCAGGCCGAAGGCATCTACGTGGGCTACAAGTACTATGAGACCCGCTACGAGGACACGATAATCGACCCGTCCTCCGGCGCTTCCAGTGGAGTCGGCGCCACCAATGACGCCTCCTCCTGGAAGTACGAGAACGAGGTGAGCTACCCGTTCGGTTACGGCCTGAGCTACACCACGTTCGATCAGGAGCTCACCGGCGTGACCTACGACGAGGACAAGGACCTGTTCACCGCCGAGGTAAAGGTGACCAACACCGGTGACGTGGCCGGACAGTCCGTGGTCGAGCTGTACGCGCAAACCCCGTACGGCGACTACGAGCGCAAGAACCTGGTGGAGAAGTCCGCCATCCAGCTCGCCGGCCAGGGCAAGACCAAGGAGCTCGCTCCGGGTGCGTCCGAAACCGTCAAGATCACAGTGAACCGTTACCTCCTCGCCAGCTACGACTACACCAAGGCCAAGGGTTACATCCTCTCCGCGGGCGACTACTACTTCGCCATCGGCGACAACGCCCACGACGCGCTCAACAACGTGCTCAACAACGTGCTCGCCGCCAAGGGTGCCGCCGGCATGACCGACATCGACGGCAATGCCGTGGATGGCGACGCCGCCAAGACCTATCACTGGTCCTACGACAAGATCGACACGGACACCTACAAGTACTCCGATACCGGCGAGGAGGTCACCAACCAGTTCGAGGACGCCGACGCCAACTACTGGCAGAAGGACGCGGTCACCTATCTGACCCGTTCCGACTGGAAGGGCACGTTCCCCACCGAACCGGTCCAGATGACCGCCACCGACGAGATGATCGAGCTGCTCAAGGGCGACCTGTACAAGAAGGCCGATGATGCCAAGTCCGTCAGCGATTACACGCAGGGAGCCGATAACGGTCTGACTTTCGCCAAGATGAAGGACGTCGCTTTCGACGACGATGACACCTGGAACAAGTACCTTGATCAGATGACGCTGGAGGAGATGGTCAACCAGCTGCCAGATCTGTTTGGCGGCAAGGCGCTGGACTCCGTGGGTCTGCCGTCCTTCGTGTCCGGCGACGGCACCGCGTCCATCGGCGCGAACACCTACGCCAAGGAATATGGCGACACCCGTGAGGTCACGCTGTATCCTTCCACGATTGTGGAGGCCAGCAGCTGGAACTACGAGCGCATGCAGCGTCGTGGCGAGCTGCAGGGCGAAGAGGCGCTCTACTGCAAGATGCCGATGTTCTGGGCCGGCGGCGGCAACATGCACCGCACCCCGTTCGGCGGCCGTAACGGCGAGTACTATTCCGAGGATTCCACCATGATCTATCTGGACGCGATCGCCGAGCTGACCGCCATCCAGGCAAAGGGCGTGGCCCCGGGTATCAAGCACCTTGCCGGCAACGATCAGGAGCTCTACCGCGAAGGCCTGAACGTGTTCTTCAACGAACAGGCATTCCGCGAAGGCGCACTGAAGGCCGAGGAAGGCGTGCTCACCAACGATCGCACGCTGGCGCTCATGCACTCCTTCAACCGTCTGGGCGTCGTCTGGGCTTCCTCCGACGAAGCCCTGGTGACCCAGGTCATCCGCAAGGAATGGGGCTTCAAGGGCCTGCAGATCACCGATGGCATCGCGGGTGGCAGCTATAAGATGCACTTCGCCTCGTCGCTGGCGGCAGGCACGAATATGTACTGCCTAGACTTCGGTGACACCTCGGCTGCCGGCGTGTTGCAGGCCATCAAGAACAACGATGACGGATACCTGTACGGCAAGCTCCGCGAAGCCGTGAAGTACAAGCATTACACCCTTGCCCACTCCATCCTGATGAACGGATTGGACGCCAATTCCAAGGTCGTCAGGATCATCCCGTGGTGGCAGTACGCGCTGTATGGCGTTGACGGCGTATTCGGTCTGCTCACGGTGGGCTGCGCGGTCATGCTGGGTCTGACCTCCCGCCGCAAGAACGTCTCGGTAATCGTCCAGAACACTCAGTCAGGAGAATGACATCATGACCAAGAACAACGCATTCGCCGGCATCTTCTCCAACCGGACGGTCGGATTCTATATCGGGCTGGTCGGTGGATTGGCAGCCATTGCTTCGCTGATCGTCTACTTCATGTATGGCAATGCCTCGGGCGATGGCACCAGCCTATGGATCGTCATTCCGCTACTGCTTGTGGTGGCGGCCCAAGTGATCACCCTGTTCGTGGACAATGACTGGATCGCCGCCTTCGCCCCGGCCGTATGCATGGTCGCCCTGTGCCGGTTCGTGATTGACAGCGTGTACACACTCGTCGGTTACTTCTTCAACTTGACGATGTTCGGTGACTTGAGCATGATGCCGTGGATCGCCAAGGTCTGCGTGCTCATCGCCATCACCCTGCTTGCGCTGATCGTCTCCGCCTTCATGCGTAAGCGCAAGGCCTGACCGGCTACAAGCTATCCCTCGGCTGCTTCCCTCAGTCCGCTTCGTGGCCAGCTCCCTCCCAGAGAGGGAGCCTGTCCTGACTTCTGGCTCCCCTCGTTGAGGGGGAGCCGTCATCGAAGCTGACTGAGGGGAGTCCACCACCACTCCGGCCCCACTCACTCCAACTTTCCCCTACATCCCAAAGAAACGAAAGCCCCCATGCACGCCATCGAATTCAACCACGACTGGTCCTACCGCCACCTGAACGCCTCGGACGAAGCGTTCACCCCGGTGACGCTCCCGCATGACGCGATGCTCAGCGAACCGCGCACCCCGCTCGCCGCCAGCGGCCTCAACTCCGGATGGTTCGAAGGCCGCGACTACGAGTACGTGCGCCGGTTCACTCCCGGTCCCGAACTCGCCGGCCAGACGATGATCCTCGAATTCGAGGGCGTGTACCACAACGCCGAGATCTGGATCAACGGCGAAAAGGCCATGTTCCGCCCCTACGGATACACGAACTTCACCGTGGACGTGACCGACCGTCTCGTCATCGGCCGGGAGAACGAGATCCGGGTCATCGCGCGCAACGCCGACCAGCCCAACTCCCGCTGGTACTCCGGTGCCGGCATCTACCGTCCGATCACGCTATGGACCGCACCACACAGCCATATCGCCCTCAACGGCGTGTCCGTGCGTACCGCATCCATCGGCTCGCCGGACGGCACCAAGCCCGCGCAAGTCGAATTCACCGTCGAGACCACCGCACCCGGCACGATTTCCATTGCCGTCGACGGGCTCCCGCCAACGACCTCCACCAGTGAAGGCAAGGCCGTCGTCACCCTCGAGATTCCCAACGCCCGCCTGTGGTCGCCGGACGAGCCGAACCTGTACACCGCTCACATCACCTACGCCTCCGCCGCCGACCCGGCCGTCACCGACGAAACGGACATCACCTTCGGCATCCGCGAACTCGCCTGGGGTTCCGACGGCTTCACCATCAACGGCAAGCGCGTCATTCTCCAGGGCGCCTGCATCCACCACGACAACGGCGTGCTCGGCGCCTGCGCCTACGCGGACGCTGAGGAACGCAAGATCGCCCTGATGAAAGCCAACGGCTACAACGCCATCCGCTCCGCCCACAACCCCTGCTCCAAGGCCCTGCTCGACGCGGCCGACCGGCTCGGCGTGCTCGTCATGGACGAATACATTGACCACTGGTACATCCACAAAACCCAACACGACTACGTGGACTACTTCGACCAATGGTGGAAGGCCGACCTGACGGACATGGTTCTGAAGGACCGCAACCATCCGAGCGTCGTTCTGTACTCCACCGGCAACGAGGTGGGGGAGACCGCCCAGAAACGCGGCATCGCGCTCGCCGGCGAGATGACCGAGTTCCTGCACGGGCTCGACCCGACCCGACCGGTGACCTGCGGCATCAACATCTTCTTCAACTTCCTCACGTCCATCGGCGTGGGCCAGTACTCGGACAAGAAGGCCGCCAAGGAGGCCGCGGCCGCCGAAAAACGCCGTGCCGCCGGCGAATTGGAGGACAAGCACAAGGCCGTGGGCAGCGAGTTCTTCAATCGTCTGGCCGGCCTGCTCGGCGCCGGGTTCATGAAGACCATGGCCACCATGCCCATGTGCGACTGGGCCACGCGCGATGCCTTCGCCCGGATGGACATCGCCGGCTACAACTACGGCATCAAGCGCTACGCTCATGACCTTAAGAAATATCCGGACCGTCTCATCCTCGGCTCGGAGACCTTCTGCAACGACGCCTACAAATTCCGCGAATTCGTCAAGGGCAATCCCCGGCTCATCGGCGACTTCGTCTGGGCCGGTATGGACTACCTTGGCGAAACCGGCATCGGGGCTTGGGAATACGAGGATTACGCAAGCCTCAACATCGAATACGGCTGGCTCACCTCCGGATCCGGCCGTCTCGATCTGACCGGCAAGCCGCTCGGCGAGGCGTTGTACACGCGCGTGGCGCTGGAAGCGGAGCCCGGCCCGTACATCGCCGTCAATCCGGTCAACCACACCGATCACAAGCATTCGCCCAGCGCATGGAAGATGACCGGCGCCCGTGACTCGTGGAGCTGGAACGGCTGCGACGGTGCCAATGCCAACGTCGAGGTGTACGCTCGCGCGGCATCGGTGGCGCTGCTCATCAACGGCAGGGAAGTCGGTCGCAAGGAACTCAGGAACGATTGCCTCGCGCGATTCACCGTCACCTGGCAACCGGGCGTCATCGAAGCGGTCTCCTACGATGCCGGCGGCCGTGAAATCGGTCGCAGGTCGCTCACCAGCGCCTCCGAACGCACCGAGCTGGTCGCCGAGGCCGAATGGGCCGGTGCCGCTGGCCATGCCGATGGCGATTGCGCTGATTTGTCCGCCGTCAACAAGCCGGTGACGGTCGCGCCGGGCCGTCTCGCCTTCGTGCGCGTGCGGTATGCGGACGAACACGGCATCACCAAACCCCTCGAACGAGGCACATTGCGCGCGTCCGTCAACGGTGGTGCCCTGCTCGGCTTCGGTTGTGCGGCACCCTGCAACAAGGGCAGCTTCGTAATCGGCGAAACCGGCACGTACTACGGAGAAGCGCTCGCCGTGGTGCAGGCCCCCGAAACCGCGGTATCCGGCGACGTCGTCACCCTGACCGTCACCGATGGCGCCCACACCGCCATCCTCACCATCCCCGTCGCTTAATGCGCACGGTGAATCCCTCGTCGCCGTGCGTTGCTCCCCTCAGTCACCTGCGGTGACAGCTCCCCTCAGAGAGGGGAGCCGGATTTGTGCGTTTATGGCTCCCCTCTCTGAGGGGAGCTGTCGAACGAAGCGAGACTGAGGGGAGCTCATCGCGCCCCACTCCAACAGTTAAGGAATCCAGCCATGTCCCAGACCGAAACCGCAACGCAACCGCAATCCACAAGCCCGCTTGCCGCATGGTGGCAGCGCTTTTCCGCCAAGCACAAACTCGTCGCTCAGTTCGTGATGTTCTACGCATTCTCATTGTTCGTGACCGTGCTGCAATACGCCATGCTCACCTTCCTGCCCGGCCTGTTCTACCGGTTCACCAACTGGTGCAACATCCCCGCGCAGCTCATCCATCTCTCGCTCGGCCCGGTGGACACATACGTGTTCGACTATCCAGTCACCGGCGACGCCACCGGCGGCATGGGATACTTCGCCGCGTTCGCCATCACCCTGTTCGTGGCGCAGTGCGTGAACTTTCCGATGCAGCGCAACATCACGTTCAAGTCACACGGCAACGTGTGGTTCCAGATCGCCTGGTACGTGGTGGCGTTCGTTCTCATCACCATCGTGTGCAGCTTCCTGATGGGCCTGTACGTACCGCTGCTCAAGGGGCTGGTGCCGCCGGCCGTGTACAACATCCTCATCACCGTGGTCAACGGCGGCGTGCAGATGGTCATCTACTTCCCGATCTACAAGATCATCTTCCCCGAAGGCAAGTAGTCGGTATCTGCTGTTGCGGAACTACTCCCCAGTCGCACGGTGCGACGGTTTTCTCTGACCGGGAAAGTCGGGGAGGGCGCCCATACAAAAGGACCCCAACCGTCATGGTCGGGGTCCTTTTCGTCTCGTTAACGCTCACTATGAGCGAAGGGTCACTCGGTGACGGCCTTCTTCAGCAGGGAGCCGGCGGAGATGCGCACGCCGTAGGAAGCCGGGATGTTGATGGTCTCGCCGGTGCGCGGGTTGCGGCCGGTGCGAGCGGCGCGCTTGACGCGCTCAGCGGAGAAGAGACCAGTGAGCTTCAGGCCCTCGCCGGACTTCAGAGCCTCGACGAACACGTCCTGGAAGGCGTTAACGGCAGCCTCGGCCTGGGCCTTGGTCAGGTTGGACTTCTGGGCGATCTTCGAGACGAGATCAGACTTGTTGTATGCCATAAAGCATCCTTCTTGGGTCAGGGGACAAGCACTGCCGCTTGTCCGCGTTCATCACATGATGATAGCGCATGCACCTGCCTAAACCCGCATTTTATAAGGCTTTTCACATCTTTTTTCCGTGAAATCGGCCCGAAATGAGCGCGATTCGACCGGTAAACGGAAGATGAACCACGGTACGGCCCGATGCGAGGCTCGATGAGGTGGGGATTTGTTGACGATTTGCCGGTTTTTGGCACAAAATCAAGGGTTCCGCCATCGTAATGGAACGTCATGCTGGGCCGCCGCACCAGGGTGCGGCACTGGCAGTCGCATCTTCCGCCTCCATCTCGGTCAATCACACCAGATTGCGCTGGTCCAGCCACTTCATGGCGGCCGCACCCAGCGGCACCCTGAGCCAGTAGAACACCACGCGATGCAGCAGCGTGGCGGACAGCGCCACGCCCTGCGGCACACCCACCGCCACGAACGCGAAGGTCAGCGCGGCCTCCACGCCGCCCAGGCCACCCGGCGTGGGCACCGCCGAACCAAGGGCGTAGGCCAGCATGAACACGAACGTGGTCTCGATGGGATTCGACGAGTAGCCGAAGGCCTGCAATGCCGCCCAGAACGCCAGACCGGTGGTCACGTTCTGGAACAGGGCGCCCAGACAGCTCACCGTGAGCTCGCGTGGTTGCGAGAGCACGTCCAGCAGCTGGTTGATGTAGGTCTTGGCCAACGGCATCAGACGCCCGGTCACCCAATGGCGCAGCGGCGGGATCATCATCGCCACGCTCACCACGGCCACCACCGCGCCCAGCACGATGACGAGCGTGTTCGTCGGAATCGCGCCGGTGAACATGTTGCGGCCGGTGAACAGGCCGATGAGCACCAGAATCGCGAAGTACACGGCGTAGTAGACCACGAGCGCGGCGCTCATGATGGCGCTGGCCTGGGTGTTGCGATAGCCGGACTTGCGTAGGAACTGCAGGTTCACGAAGGAGGGGCCCACGCCCGCCGGCATGGACACCGTGGCGAAGCCGCCGGCCACCTGGCTCATGAACACGCCCGTATTGTCCCGTCGGTCCGCATCCATCAGCGCGCCCAGCGAAATCGAGGAGCCGATCCAGCCGCACACGCCGAAGGCCACCACCACCAGCGCCATCACCGGGTTGGCGTTGGTGATCGCGGCGATGATCTCCTCGGGCTTGAGCTGGGTGAAGACCACCACCACGGCCACGATGACCAGCAGCATGGTGATCATCGAGCGCCAGGAGAAGCGTGCCAGCGTCACCTGTTCGGGTTGTTCGGCCACCTCCTCGTCAATCAGCGCATTGATGCCGCCGCGCAACGAGGCCAGCAGCTGCTTGTCCCACGTGTCCAGCGCGCGAGTGGGGGAGGGGACGGCCACCTTCTGGATGAACGGCACCAAGGTCACCAGCACCGCGTCGCCCCATGCCTCGCGGGCGGCGGCGATCGCGTCGTCCACGCCGATGAGCGCCGCGAACAGCACCAGCAGCTGCACCTTGTCCAGCGCGATGTTGGCCGGGGCGGAGGCGTTGTCGCCGTTGAGCCATCCGGCGATGACCGCGGTGCCGTCGTCCAGACGGGCCAGCGTGTCCGGGGTGATGCGCCGATGCGTGTATCCGCGGCGGTTCGCCACCGAAAGATAGCGCATGTACGCCACCGCGTCCGCCTTAGTGAGGGTGCGCAGGTTGGCCGGCAGTTCGATGGTGTGCGCGTCCAGCACGAGGATGGCCGACTCGTCCGTATCGGCGATGCCGTAGGGGGCGGGGGCCGGCAGCTTGATGTTGTGCAGGCCCAGCAGCATGGCGAGATGATGCTGCACGGCCTCGCGCACGGACCGGTCGCGCCTGATGGACACGCTGGTGAATCGCGCCCAGTCCCACAACTGCTTGAGATAGCCGGCCGTATGGGTCTGCGCGTCGATGACGGAAACGATGAAGCGGCGGCCGTTCGTGGTCTCCAGATCGTAGATGCGCGAGCCTTCGGCGAGGTCGTCGTCCAGGGTGGCTGCCAGCGAGCCATGGCCGGCGAGCGCCGGCTCCTGATGACGGATGAGCGAGGCCGTGTCCAGTCCGATGCCCTTGAGCGCGGTCACCAGGTCGGCGCCCCACACGCCGGTGTTCTGCGTACCCATGAGGAAGCGGATGAACATGCCCACCGTGCGTCCCGCCGCCAGCGATATCAGCATGCCGGTGACCGAATGCCAGGAGAGCATCACCATCACCGCCGCCGTGATGTAGAGGATGTTCCAGCTCCATTTCACGCTGGAGCGGATGCGCCGTGGCCCGGCCACGGTCAGGAAGGCGGCCATGCCGGCGTAGATGTCCGGCAACAGGCCGGAACCGAACGTGGTGGTGGCGGAGATCAGCGCCACGGGCAGGGTGCGGTCGTTGAGGCCGCTGATGAGCAGGGAAATGCCCCAGACCGTGCCGTATCCGGCGAACATGGTCAGCGCGGAGACCGCCGCCTCCAGCCAGGCGCGCGTAAGCAGCAACTGGCCCAACACCATCACCACGATCACGATGGTGGACAGTTGGGTGAGCACGGTGGAGGGGATATCGGCCAGCCAGTTGATGGCACGGGCCGCGGTATGCGCGTCCGACTCCATGCCACGGGTCATGCCGCCCAGATATACGGCGAACACCATGACCACCGCAGCCATGAGCAGGGAAAGCCCGGCGCGCGTCAGATCGGCGAAATCGCGCGTGCGGCGCGGCGCCACATCCTCGATGACGGGACCGGTGGAAGTGCCGTCCTGTTCGCCCTGCTTGGAATCCTGTTGCCGGCCCCGCGTTGGGTCCTGCGGTTTGTCCTGCTCGTCCTGCTGGTTCTGTGTCTGTTCGTTCACTTGGGACTGCTGATCACTGGCCATGGGTTGCTGTCGCACCTGCCTTGCACTGGATGAAATTCGTGAACTGGATGGTCGGGGAGCCGGATCGGCCGGGGAAGGACGGCCCGGAAAAGACGAAAGGCGCGAGCCCCGCGGGAATCACCGCACGGACTCGCGCCTGAAGGCTACGCTATCGTCAGCGGTCGAAAGCGACGAGCTTCGAGGCCACACCGGTGTACGTGGCCGGGGTCAGGGCCTTGAGGCGCGCCGCGGTCTCAGGATCGAAGGACTGCTGGTCGATGAAAGCCTCGACCTGTTCCTTGTTGATCTCGTGGCCGCGCATGAGCTCCTTGACCTTCTCATACGGCTTGTCCATGCCCGGCAGGCCGCGCAGCTCGCAGGCGCGCATGGCGGTCTGGATGGGCTCGCCGAGCACCTCCCAGTTCTCGTCCAGCTCGCGGGAGATCACATGGTCGTTCGGGTGGATGGACTTCAGTCCGCCCATCAGGTTGTACAGGGCCAGCTGGGAGTAGCCGAGCGCGGAGCCGATGTTGCGCTGGGTGGTCGAATCGGTCAGATCGCGCTGCCAACGGGACTCCACCAGCGTGGCGGACAGGGTGTCCAGCAGCGAGCAGGAGAGCTCGAAGTTCGCCTCGGCGTTCTCGAAGCGGATCGGGTTCACCTTGTGCGGCATGGTGGAGGAGCCGGTGGCGCCCTTGACCGGCACCTGGGCGAACACGCCACGGGAGATGTACATCCACACGTCCACGCACAGGTTGTGCATGATGCGGTTGGCGTGGGAGACGGTCGAGTACAGCTCAGCCTGCCAGTCGTGGGATTCGATCTGCGTGGTCAGCGGGTTCCAGGTCAGGCCCATGCGGTTGGTGACGAACTCGCGGGAGACGGCGATCCAGTCGACGTCCGGGCAGGCGGCCAGGTGGGCGCCGAACGTGCCGGTGGCGCCGTTGATCTTGCCCAGGTACTCCTGGTTCTCGATGTGCTTGAGCTGACGGTTCAGGCGGTAGACGTAGACGGCGAGCTCCTTGCCGAGCGTGGTCGGCGTGGCCGGCTGGCCGTGGGTGAGGGAGAGCAGCGCCTTGTCCTTGTATTCCTCGGCCTTTTCGGCGAGGTGGTCGATGATCTCCTTGAACGCCGGGGTCCAGACGTTCTCCATGGCGTTCTTCACGCAACGGGCGATGGACAGGTTGTTGATGTCCTCGGAGGTGCAGGCGAAGTGCACCAGGGTCTTCAGGGCGTCGTTGATGTTCGTGAGCTCGGCCGGGGCCTTGTCGATCTGGTCGTCGATGTAGTACTCCACGGCCTTCACGTCGTGATGGGTCACGGCCTCATGCGCGGCGTGCGCGGCGATGCCCTCGGCGCCGAAATCCTCGGGGATGGCACGCAGGAAGGCCTTCTCCTCCTCGGTGAACGGCTTGACGCCATCCACGACGGGCTGGTTGCCGTTGCCCTCGAAGCCGTTGGCCAGAAGGATCATCCACTCGACCTCGACGCGCATGCGCTCGCGGTTCAGGGCGGGCTCGCTCAGGTATTCCACGAGCGGGGCGGTGGCGTTGTGGTAACGGCCGTCAAGCGGGGTCAGTGCGATTGCGGGGGAAATATCGGTAAGCTTCATAATCTCCTAGGGTACTTCCAGCCGTGAACCGGTGGTGTCGCGCCATCAAACGCCAAGAACCGGTGGTTGTACGCTTAGGGGACTATGGGCAATGTGCGAATACTGGTGATCGAGGACGACGCGGATATCAACGAGGTGGTCTGCACGCGGCTGACGAAGGCCGGGTTCTCCTGCACGCCCGCATATTCCGGTTCGGAGGCGCGGCTGCTGCTGGATCGCGGGGTCGATTCCGCGGGCGCGCGGGGCGGCATGGCGGACGGAAAGATGACTGTGACTGACGCGCGGACGGTCGATTCCGCGGATGTGCGGGGCAGCGTGGTCGGCAACGAATGGTGCGCATACGATTGCATCGTCACCGATCTCATGTTGCCCGGTCTCAGCGGGGAACGACTGGTCGCCGAGCTGCGCGAGCGCGGCGCCGGCGTGCCGATCATCGTGATCTCCGCGAGGGACACCGTGGCCGATCGTGTGACGCTCCTGAAGCTCGGTGCCGACGATTACCTGGTCAAACCGTTCGACTTGGACGAACTGGTGGTCCGCGTCCAGGCACAGCTGCGTGGCCGTGGCTACGGGCATGGATATGATCGCGGCGGCATGGCTCAATCCAATGCCGGTATTCCTCGGTCCCCTCTGACGAGGGGGCTGTCGGCGCAGCCGACTGGGGGAGAGACCAACCCCGCAACCGCAGATGCCGTTCGCACATCCCTCCTCGCCGCCGGCCGGTGGACCCTCGACCCGGCCGCCCACGTCTTCGCCATCGACTCGCAGCCAGTGCCCCTCACCAACACCGAATTCAGCATCATCGAACTGCTCATGGCCCATCCCAACACGGTCTTCACCAAACAGCAGGTATACGAGCTGTGCTGGAACGAGCCGTATATGGTGGACGACAACACCGTCACCGCGCATGTGAGCAAGATTCGTGCCAAACTGAAGCCTTCCGGCACCGAAATGTACATCAAAACCGTCTGGGGACTCGGTTTCAAGCTCGACGTGTAAGCAGGACGGCGTGCGATACATGCAAAACCTCATTATGTTCGCGTAATCAGCGGGCAGGCGCAAACATAGTGAGGGTTTATGCGGTCTAATCCTCACTATGTTCGCGTGCGGTTCGTAATCACGCAAACATAGTGAGGATTTCCGAACCATCGGCCGATGCGCTGCCGGCCGTCACACTTTCGCAAGATTTTCGTAAGACCTGCGCGAGCGCCGCGCGAGCGTTGCGCAAGAACCATTCCGTACGGTAGGTCCCATCAACGCACGATGACAGTGAAAGGAGTGCACGATGGATGCGATTCGCATACGTTCGCTTGCCAAACGATATGCCGGCAAACGCGCGGTCGACGGATTCGACATGACCGTGCCGCAGGGGGCGATCTACGGATTCGTCGGCAAGAACGGCGCTGGCAAGTCGACCGTCATGAAAATGATCGCAGGACTCGCGACGCTGAGCGGCGGCGAGATCGCGCTGTTCGGCAACACGGCCAACCTGACAACCGGCCGGTCCGGCGGCGTGCAGCGAGTCGGAGCGCTTATCGAAAACCCCGGCCTGCTGCCGCACATGAACGCCTTCGACACGATGATGGCCCAGGCGCTCGCCCTCGGTGTTGCCGACCCGAAACCCGTCTGCCATGCGCTGCTTGATCAGGTTGGTCTCGGAGGCACCGGTCGCAAGAAGACCAGCGGCTTCTCGCTCGGCATGAAACAAAGGCTCGGACTGGCGCTCGCCCTGATCGGTGGACCGGATCTCCTGCTGCTCGACGAACCGCTCAACGGACTCGACCCGGAGGGCGCACGGGCCATGCGCAACTATCTGGTGCAGCTCAATCAGCAACGCGGCATCACCATCGTCGTCAGCTCGCATGTTCTCGACCAGCTGGAACGCATGTGCACCCATTACGGCGTCATCGCGAGCGGCCACATGGTACGCGAGATGACCGCCGAACAGGTGCAGGCCGAATGCGGCGACAGCCTTACCGTGCGCACCGCCGACACCGCGGCCGCGCTCGCCATCCTTGAGGACCGTCTGCCCGTGAACCCCGCCAACCCGGTACGTTTCGCCGCCGAGCCCGACGGTTCGATCACCATCTTCGGCGGATTCGACGCTGCCGAGGTCTCCCGCATCCTGCACGAGACGAACCAGACGGTTCTTGAACTGTCCACGAAATCGCACGACATGGAAGACTATTTCGTCACCCTCATGGAAGACGCCCGTACGGAAGGGAGCCGATGATGTTCAACCTGCTACGATCCGACCTATATCGGCTGATTCACGGACGCAAATTCTGGGTCGTCACCGTGCTATCCGTCCTGCTGACCGCCGGCCTGCTCACCACGATGATGCTCATCGACACCGCCACTGGTGCCGCGCAGACTGACGCGGATGGCATTTCGGTCACGGCCAATGCCGCCGCCGGATTGGCGACAACCGCCCGCATGATGGACTCGCATACCGCGATGCTATCCAGCTCGGGACTGGGAGGCAGCTCGTTGTTGTCCATGTTTATCGCCGTACTCGCCGTGCTCGTTGTCATGGACGATTGGGACGCCGGCTTCGTCAAGAACCTGATTGCGGGACGGCGCGACCGGACTGCCTATGATGCCAGCCGACTGCTGCTGTCGTTCCTGCTGACCGCCTGGAACACGGTTGCGGCCATCGTCTCACTGGAACTGACGTGTCTTGCGCTTGGCATCCGGTACCGTCATGCGGAAAGCGTCGGCGCCTATCTGGGATTCTGCGGACTGAAGGTACTGGGAACGGCCGCGTTCGTGCTCATCGTCGTCGCCTTGGCGATGATTGTGCGCAGCAAGGCATTCGGCGTCGCCGCCGCGGTGCTCGTCGGCGCGGGCATCATGGGTTCGCTGACGAACATCGTCCTGTCGGCGATTGCCGTGCACATGCCGTGGGCGACGCAGCTGGCGCAATGGCTGCCTTCGAACAACGCGAAGCTGTACACCGACAGCGCCGGCCTGTTCGCCACGACGTCCGGCGGCGTGTCGCTTGGCATGCCGGTCTGGGCGCACGTGCTGATCTGCTTTGCTGGTTGGATCATCCTGTCCGTTGGCGCGGCCCTACTTGTCAACCGCCGTCGTGACGTGTGCTGAGAATCGTTGACATGTGGATTGCTGGAGTGCTGGCCGGGCTGATTGCGGGAATCGTGATTGGCTCGGCTGTGTATGGGCGCGAGATGCGGCGGATGGCGCGGTTCCTGTGTGAACGGCCGGCGGAAAGCAACGCCCGGCTGGGCGTGGAGCTGCCTGACGCCGCAAGCCGTGAACTGGCACGGGCGATCAATAGCCAGCTGGATGCGATCCAATCCGAGCGCATCGCCGCAGTGGCCAAGACGCAGGAGTTCCAGCGGGACCTGTCGTCACTGGCACACGACGTACGCACGCCGTTGATGGGCGCGCAAGGACATATCCAATTGGCGTTGCTTGAGCCCGATGCGCCATATGACTCGGTCTCGCCGGACTCCGGTCGAGAAGACGCAACGGAAACTGCCGAAACCGCCATGCCGGATTCCGGTGCAGTCAACAGGGAACGACATCTGAGAGTGGCCTTGCAACGGTTGGATGACATGCGTGGTCTGCTCGACCAGCTGTTCGCCTATGCCCGCGCCAATGACCCCGACCAGACGCTTGATATCGAGCCGATCGCAATCCAGCCGTTGATCGCCGAAGTACTTGTGGGCCATTATCCCGAATTCGAGGAGCGCGGCTGGGAGCCTTCGCTCGACTTCGACAACAATCGGTTCACGTTGGAAGCCGACCCCACCGCGCTGCGCCGCATCATCGACAACCTGGTCACCAATGCGCTGCGTCACGGCACCGGCGCGCCGGCCATCACGCAGCGCGGCGATGCGATCACGTTCTCCAATCCCATCGCCGCGCAAGCCGCCACCGACATCGATCCCGACAAACTGTTCGACCGCTTCTATCAGGCGGACGATGCGCGCGGCAAGCGCGGTTCCGGCTTGGGACTTGCGGTGGCCCAATCCCTGGCGAGCGCCATGCATCTTCGTCTATCCGCCGCAGTGGAGACGGAGGAGCACAATGGCGCGGACGCTCGTCTGTCCATCACCATCGCACCCGAGCCAAGACCCGATTCACGTATTGAGTAATTGATGGGCGCGCTGGCGGGAGACACCGAGGACATCGCCGATCTGCTGCAAGGCCAGGCCCATGCCATGCAGCTCCTGCGCGGCAGTGCGGGTCTCACGTGCGGCCTTGGCTCGGCAATCGGCCTCCTGCTCACGCAGTTGCCGGGCCTTATCGAGGTGCCGCTGAACGGAATCGGGAATTTGGGTCTTGACGGCGATGTCGAAGTCGGAGCCTTGCGTCATCAGTGCGATGAGGTCGCGCGCCATGCCTTCGATCTCCTCGGTGGTACGCGCCTGCGTGAATCCCACGCCCGGTACCTCAAGAACCCAGTACTTCTCTCCGGGCCGAACAATAACGTCGTACGTCTTCATCGGTACCAGTCCTTTCCCAATTTGATTGCGGCCTCGTCGCAAATAATCTTCGCGAGGGCATTGTCTATTTCGTTGTGCCGTGGAATAGGAATCATCAGATCTTCCAGTTGGAATATTTCATGATTTCCGCCTTGTCGAACGCGAGAGAACTGTAAGCCTCGTTGTTTCGCAGCTTGCCGCAGCAATTTGATGAGTGTTCTTCTTGATGTCATTATAGTTTCTAGTTCTTTCTTGACAACTTCGTCAAGAGTAGTATTGACATTAATCTTCGAATTTCAGGATGATCTTGTTGTCCTTGGTGGGTTCGGTACCGGATTCCAGTGAGATGGTGGGCTCCAGAGGCTCATTGGACATGCGGCCTTCGAAGTAGCGGGTTTCCTTGAGTTCGCCCTTGATGACGTTCTGGAAATGGGCTTCGTGCCGCTGCACCGCCGGATTGCCCTGGTTCAGCGAGTCCTGATAGGCCGCCTGATGGTATTGCAGCCAGTGGCTGATCTCCTTGCCCGAGGTGGCGCCTCCCGCCACCGGCGTCGCGTCATACGGAGTAACACCGGCGATAGGCGTGGATCCGGGATTGCAGGAGCCATCGGGGTTGATGGCGCTTTCGGTACCCTGCGGGGCTTGACTGACGGAACCGCTGACGGTCAGCCAATTGGGGGTGGCTGGATTGGAGGCCCCGTCCAGCGCAGCCACCAGTTCATCTTCGATTTCCACGCTGGTGACCCATGTGCCCTCCGGTACGGGATGATTGGCGATCGGGGAACCCGCGGTCACAATGTGCTTGACGTTGAACTCGTCCTGCCAATCTGAGGCGATGGATGCGGCCACGATGCCGCCTTGCGAATGCCCCACGATCGCCACTTCGTCGTCCTCGCCGATGCCGGCCTGTCGCATCGCCTCGATGACCAATCTGACGCTATCGGCCTGTCTGCGCTGCTCGGGATCCGCACTCATGAGCTCCGCGTTCTGCTCCCAATCGAACGGGGAATCGGTTTGGCCGTCGGTCCCGGGAACCGTAACAAGCCAGGCTGATTCGCCGTCCTCCTTCTCATAGCGCTGGATGGCGATGGTGGCATATCCCAGTCCACTCTTCAGATCGACCTTCCCGAGCCGTTCGTTGGCCAGTCGATACAGGCCATCAAATGCTCCGGCCACCGTCTGGCTGGACCTGACCACATCCGCCTCGGTCGTGACCTCGCGGACATTGAGATAATTGCCTTGGACCGCGTTCTTCAGTGGAGCGCTGAGCAGGGAAAGAATGCCCGCACCTTGGTTGACCTCATCGGTGGTAGATAATCCCGTAAGAGGCGAGAGTTTGCTGAGTATAGCGCCGGTGCCGCTCATATACCCCTCCTGGAACGGTGACGTGGCGGTAGACATCCACGAGGGATTCAGCTTGCCTTCCTTGACCAAACCGAAGAGGAGACCTCCCAGAGCCAAAGTCCCCATTCCCATCGTCATTCCCAGCCAGTTGGCCGTGGTGCCGAACTGTACCGCCTCGTTGAACAACCGCTTCACCGAAAGCTCGGTCTCCGAATACACACCCAGCACCTTCAGCAGCAATTGGGATGTGCGGGCGAGATCGTCACTGATCTTCAGACAAGTCTCCGCATGATTCTGACAGCGTACTTTCAGCACGGTGTAGGGCGGCATGGAAGCGGAATGCTCCGAACATTGTGAGATGTCGCCGTGCAGCGTATCCAGCTGTTCTCTCGCGGCATTCCAAGATGCTGCAAGTTTCTCAAATTCGCCGGCCTCTCGATCCAGCGCTTTGGCCACGGCCGTGTACTCCTCGCGGGTGGCGGTCGAATAGCCCTTGCCTCCGTAGACCTTGGATTCGACCTGCCAGTAGTATTCGTTATCGTTGCTCATTTCAGGCCCCCATTGACAGTCGCTGCGTGGTTTCCATGTCGTCAGCCAGCATCCTGATGGTGTACGCGGTGCGGTCCAACGTGGAGCGGAACCATTCGGCGGCGTTGCCGGTCCATTCGATGTCTTTGGAACGCGCGATTGCCGAGGCAGCATTTTCAACGGAGGTGGTAGCCGATGCATATTGCTGAGCGACGCAATCGCGACCGGATTGTATGAAAAGAAGACAACGACAGATGCTGAACAACGGGATTACGCCGTCGTTGGTCGGAGCGGGGCAGGATTGATTGCGCAAGGATGCATTGAGATAAGTGTTCATGCCTTCCAGCTAAACGGAAGACGCGCGAGACTGTCCAGCCGAACCGAGGCATGTGGTTCCAGCTTGCCGTTTTCTGGGAAAGTTATGCACAAATGCTGTGGACGGAAGAGAAGAACGGCGGCAGACGCAACGTGGCGGTGCCGGTGTCAGTTATGGGGAAACACCGGCACCGCCACGATCCGACCATCACTAGGAACGTCACCACAACGTCACCACGGCTTGGTGGCGCCCGTGCCCTTGTTCTGGGTCTTCTGCTCCGTCTTGTTCGTGGTGGTGGAGTCGCCGTCGGCCGACTGCTGATTCGCTTTCATCAGCTCTTCGACCTTCTTGCGTTGCTCCTCGGTCAACGAACCCTGCTTCTTGGCGTTGGAGGACGACGAGGAGTTCTGATTCGAGGATTGGTTCTGTGCGCTGGCCCCGCCCTGCTGTTCTTGCACGCGCTCCAGCGTGATTTTGGTCAGCTCGGCGGAGATGGATGCATTGGTATCGATGGCGTTCCGGATCTCCGGCAACAGCACCGCCCGCATGCGGCCCGCCTCCGCGAACTGCGCGTCGATCTGTTGCTGCTGGGCGTGCAGCGTATCCGCATCCGTCTTTTCGTCCCGCGCTGCCTTGATATTGGCGGTCAGTGAGGCGGTCGCCTGATTGAACCGGTTGGCGGCCACCAGGTTCACACCGGCCAATCCCGCCGCCACGAGCAGCGCCACGGCGACTACGGCCAACACGATGCGTACGACCAGTGGTCCGCGCGCCGACCGCGCCGACCGCGCCGGCCGCACCGAAGAACGTGCCGAAGCCGTTTCGGCATTCCTGCTCATAGCAGCCTCCTTGAAGTCACGATCCAGGCGCCGAGCTCCCACGCCAACAGCAGGGCCAGCACGATGGCCAGAGGCCAGACCACAGGCGTGGTGCGCGTACGCTCCTTGACCGTGGACGTGACCCTCCACTGGTCGGAGACCTTGCTTGACACCGCGTCCGCCAGCGTCTGCGCCTCGCCGAGCTTCACATACGTGCCGCTGATCTCGTCGGCGATGTCCTTCAGATTCTTCTCGTCCATCTTCGAGACGCCGGGCTCGCCGGTATCCGGGTCGAGGATCCACTGGTCGGCCGTATCGGAGCCAGCGGCCGAACCGCCGGTACTCAGGCCGTCCGCAATGGCCGGAATCCTGCCGCCCTCGGTCGAGCCCACGCCCACGGTGAACCCGTCATCAAGATAACGTCTCAGCGAGGAGAACGTGCGGCGGGTCTTGTCCGAGGTCTGTTCGCCGTCGCTGATGAGGTACAGCACAATCGCATCATCCGGATGGGCCTCGCGAATCGACTTGGCGGTGATCAGCAGCTGATCGATCGGTGCATCCAGACTGGAACCGGCGGAAACAGACGTGGATTCCAGCGTCAGCGTATCCGCCCAATTGTCGATGGCGGGCGCGTCCGGCGTCAGCGGCACGTCCAGCGTGCCAGAAGCGCCGAAACGAATGGCCGCGAAACTGGCGTCCGGGTAGGCGTCGGTCACATCATGCACGGCCTTGCGGGCCGCGTCGATACGGCTGATGGCATCACCGGACCCATAACGGGCGTCGGTCACGGCCATCGAACCGGTCACATCCACGGCCAGGATCACGTCGGTGGCGTTGATGGCGCGGGAGGTGGTCGGTGCCACCACACTGGGCGTCAGCACCATCACGGCGGCCACGAGCATCATCAGCGTGCGGCGGATACAGGCCGCAACGGTCTCGTCGCTCGCACCGGCCTTGCGCCTGCGGATGAACTGTACGATTTCCGCCACGGCGAGGACCGTCAGCAGACCCGCCAGCAATCCGCCGGCCACCCAGCCCAGGGCGGGGGAGAAGGTGAATCCGTTCATCGGCGCAACCTCCAGACGCATGCGATCCAGACCGCCATCACCAGTGCGAGCGCGAGCGTCCACAGACCAGGCGCGTCCACCATCGAAGCCTTCGCCTGGTTCTCGCTGGCCGTGTCCCGGCGCGATTCGATGTCCCGCACCAGTTCGTTCACGCTCCTGCCGTTCGACTGGGTCAGGAAGACGCCGCCGTGCGATTCGATGGCCGATTTCATGTCCGTGGTGGTCTGGTCGTTCTCACTGGACTTCGGACCGGAATACAGGCCGTCCACGGTGATGGAGGCCTGCCGGGCCAGATCCAGCGCCTCGGTGAGCGAGTATGTGGGTTTGCCGGAGACCACGTTGTCCGTGGCCAGCACGATCGAAGCCGCACGTCTGCGCTCGGCGGTGGCATTGGAGGACTCGCCATATGCGAAACCGGGCAGCATGGCGGCGCAGGACACCACGCCGTCGCCGATCAGCGATGTGGCGTCCTTGCGGTTCTGCGTGCCGTCCAGCCAGTCGGCGATCTTCTGATAATCAGAATCGGACATCTTGTCGATGTCGTCCTGCGATTCCACGCCCCGCAGGGCCTTGCTGGCCGCGGCGAGCTGCTTGGAGACCAGGTCGTAGTCATCGGTCAGCGGAAAGACCGTGCGCGAGGTGGAGTTGAAGATGCTCAGACCGATGCGTTCGCCCTGGAAGTGCCTCACCAGCTCACGGTACGTATCGATGACCTCACGATCGTAGGGGAGTGTGGAACCGGACACGTCCAGGCACAGCACGATGTCGCGGCTGGAGGCGCGCTCCGCACCCGCATCCACCTGACTGGGGCGCGCGACCAGCGCCACGGCCAACAACAGCGCCACGGCAATCAGCGCGGCGGCGAGACGGCCGAGCGCACGCCACTGGCGGAACAGCCGCGAGGCATGCTCGGTATTGAGATCGTCGTCCAAGGAAAACACGGCCTCGTCCGACTGCGAACGGCGCGAGAACACCACGATGAGCGTCACCAGCGCGGCCGCTACCAGCACGGCGGCCAACGCGGCCCAAGGCCAATGCCAGGTGAGGGTCATGAACGCCACCTTTCCACCAGATTGGACACCCATTCGGCCGCTTCTCTGACGCTTGCCTCACGCGCGGCCCGGTTGCGCGAGGCATCGGCGAATTCGGGCGGATACAGCGCGCTGATGGTCTGGCGCAGCGAATCCAGACCCTGGCGATTCGCCGGGGTGCGGTTGAGACGGGTCAGATCGGTCAATGTGCTGGTCGAAAGTTCACGGCCCGAAGCGGCCCCCGCGAACTCTCGCGCGATCTGCGCCAACTCGGCGAAGGCATCCTCGCGGCCCAACTCGCCGGACTCGTTGCGGGCCACCACGTCGGCGATACGGTCACGCCACACGGCCTTGGCGCCGGCACCGCTATGGGCGCCGCGCTGTACGGTCTCCTTGCGGGGCCTCCTGGACGGGCGGGACAGCAACACCGCGGCGATCACCAGCGCCACGGCCACGGCGAGGCAGGCCGCGATCACCGCGGCCAGCGGCCCGGTCAGCTGCAACGCGCCCACCGGCTTCAGATCGCCGGGGTCGACGGCCAATACGACGGCCAATACGACGGCCAATGAGTCCATCGTCATCGCGCCACCCCCAGCATCAACGTCACGTCAGGGGATGCGCCCAGCTGGTTGCGCGTGGTCCGCGCCAGCGACGCCGAAACCAGATGTACGAACCGGTCGAACATGGCCTCGCTCGAACCGGCGCGAATCATGTGCGAACCTGTGCGTCCCAACTCCTGCTCCAACGCGGCCGCCATATACCCGCGATGCGTGTCCACTTCGGCGGCGGCCTTGGCGGAACGCAGGAACGCCGGCACGCGGCGGCTCGTCACGCCATCCGTGGGGGAGGGGTGACCGGCCCGGAGCGGGCGGAACGGATTGAGCGTGGCCACATCGATGAGCACCACCGGGTGCGTGCGGGCGATGCGGCGGAATTCCGGGATGTGCCGTTCGGCCAGGGCATGCTCGTCCGTGGCCAGCACGATGAGCGCGTCGCGGTCCTTGATACGGCGGGCGTACGCCAACAGCGCATCGATATTGCGCTGATGCTCCCACATACGGTCCAGCGCCTTGTCCAGCGTGCGCTCGAACTGCGCGAACCCGCCATTGAACGGGATGCGCGTGATGCTCGACGAATCGCCGAACACCAGCGAGATGTCGTCGGCACGGCGCAGCGACAGCGCGGCGAACATGCGCAACGCATTGGCCGCCACCTCCCAGGCACGTTCCCCCGAATCGCACATGCCGCCCATCTCGCGGCCCACATCCATGAGCAGCCACACCTTGGACGTGGCCAGACGCTCACGCTGGACCACCATCGGACGGCCCTGCCTGGCGCTGGACTTCCAGTCGATCAGACGCGACTCGTCACCCGGTTCGTAGGCGCGCACGTCCATCACATCGCCGGCACCGCCACGACGGCCGGACGCATGCTCGCCCTCCAGCACGCCCAACGCCTTGCGTACCGTGGGCAGGCTCAGCTGGGTGCCCAGGGCCTCGATCTTCTTGCGGACGGAAACGGAAGTCACGTCGGCACTCATGCTTTGACTCACGGAACGGGAACGGTCTCGACGATCTTGTCCACGATCTGGTCGCTGACCACGCCGTCCGCCAGCGCCTCGAACGTGAGCACGATGCGGTGGCGCAGCACCTCGTGGGCGAACGCTTTGATATCCTCCGGTACCACGTAGTCACGGCCGGACAGGAGGGCGTTCGCCTGTCCGATGCGCGTCAGGGCGATGGTGGCGCGGGGCGAGGCGCCCAGGCGGACCAGCGAGGACAGCCCCTTGATGGGGCGGGAACCGGCGCCACGGGAGGTGGCGGCGATATCCACCGCGTACCGCATGATCGCGTCGGACACATGCACGCGGCGTGCGGCACGGCGCAGGAAGTCCACGTCCGTCACGGAGATGCGTTCGCCGGTGATGGTGTCCGGGCCGATCATGTCGGAGCCGCGGCGGGTGAGCATGGCGAGCATGCGCGTCTCCTCGTCCGCGGAGGGGTAGGTCATGATGGCCTTCATCATGAAGCGGTCCATCTGGGCTTCGGGCAGGTTGAACGTGCCTTCCTCCTCGATGGGGTTCTCGGTGGCGATCACCATGAACGGCTTGGGCAGCTGAATGCGCTGGCCGCCGATCGTGGTGGCACCCTCGGCCATGGCCTCCAGCATGGCCGACTGGGTCTTGGCGTTGGAACGGTTGATCTCGTCCAACAGCACGAAATTGGCGTGGATCGGGCCGATCTGCGTGGTGAACTTCTGCGAGGCGAAGTCGAACACCTGCGTTCCGGTCAGATCCGAAGGCATGAGGTCCGGGGTGCACTGGACACGCTTGAACGATCCGGACACGCAGGTGGCCAGCGTCTGCGCGGCCGTGGTCTTGGCCAGGCCCGGCACCGATTCGATGAGGATGTGGCCGCCGGCCACCAGGGTCACGATAAGCGACTCACGCAGATTGTCCTGTCCCACCAGCGTCTGCGCGAAACGCGCGCGGATGCTGTCCGCCAGCGCACGTGCGCGTTTGGTGTCGTCGGCGCTCAGCGCCGGGGTCTGGATCATGGGCTGGCCGGCCGGCGGCATGGCGGGCCGGGGCAGCGGTTGTGGGGGCATGTTCGGTTGCGTGGGGAACAGAGTCATGCCCACCACTGTAACGACTCACGCTGACGGCGGTTGTGAAACTTCACCGGAATCAAGCCGAAGGAAGAGTCCAGTCCACAGGCTCCGCACCCATGTTGATGAGGGCCTGGTTGGCGCGGGAGAAGGGCTTGGAACCGAAGAAGCCACGGGAGGCCGACAGCGGGCTCGGATGCGGGGACTTGATGATGAACGCATTGGTGAGCAACGGTTCGAGGCTCTGTGCATTACGCCCCCAGAGAATCGCCACCAGCGGCTTCGGCTTGCCGTCGGCGTCCGTGCGGGCGTTGAGCGCACGGATCGCGGCCTCGGTGACTTCCTCCCAGCCCTTGCCCTGATGCGAGTTCGGACGGCCGACTCCCACGGTCAGGCACCTGTTGAGCAACATGACCCCGCGCTCGGTCCACGGCGTCAGATCGCCGTTGGAGGGCATCGGCACGCCCAGGTCGTCCACCAGCTCCTTATAGATATTGATCAGGCTCTTCGGCAGCGGGCGCACGTCCGGCGCCACGCAGAAGCTCAGACCCACCGGGTGCCCCGGCGTGGGATAGGGATCCTGCCCCACGATGAGCACCTTGATGGAATCGAAGGGGATCGTGAAGGCGCGCAGGATATTGTGGCTCGCCGGCAGCCAAGGGCGTCCTGCGGCGTTTTCGGCCCTGAGAAAATCGCCCATGCGGTGAACGGTGGGCTCCACATCCGCCAGAGCCTCGGCCCAGCCGGGCTCGACCAGATCTCGTAAAGGTTTAACCATGGCTCACCACTGTAGCCAAAGGCGGTCGCTTTGCGGCCCGGCGTGGCACGATAATGCGATTTGACGCTTGCCGGGTTAGACTCATGGGTAGTTTTTCATACAGGAAGGGCGGCCATGGCACGCGACAAGATGACCTATGACTCTTACGAACGGGATATCTTCGACAATCCGCCGAAGGGGCCGGTGGGCGTCCACCGTGGCTCGCGCCCGCTGATGGCACGTCTTGCGCCGTTCCTCGTCGTGATGCTGATCGCCGCGCTCGCCGGCGTGGGCGCGTGGCTGTTCGTGTCCGGCGAGTACAAGGTGATTTTGGGCCAGTCCACCTCCCAAAGCGAGACGGCGAGCAATGCCGATAGCGCCGATAATAAGGACTCCTCGAATACGTCCACGAACGACTCCGACGATTCCGCCAAGAAGGACACGTCCTCCTCGGACGCCAAGGATTCGTCCACCGACTCCACGCAGTCGGACTCCACCAATTCCACGGACGGCACCGACCAGAACGCCCAGCAGTCCGAGCAGACCTCCACGGTGAACAAGGCCACCCAGGTGCTCGTGGTCAACGCCACCGGCATCCAGGGCTACGCCGGCCAGCGGTCCGACGTGCTGCAGACCTCCGGATACACGAGCGTGACGGCGGCCAACCCCGACGGGACGCTCACCATGCCCACCTACACCGTGGTGTGGTACCAGAACGAGACCGACAAGGCCACCGCCGAGGACGTGGCGAACACGCTCGGCATCGCCACCGTGGAGCAGGCGCAGGGCCTTGCCGTGCCGATCACCGTGGTTTTGCTCAACTAGCGTAAACCCAAGCAAAACCTAGGAAAACAGCCCCGACCGGGTGTGAACGTTCTCATGTTTTTGGACGTTTTCGTATTGAATTGGTTGGGAATGTTCCCTCTTCACTGTACAATCGTGCTCTAGTCGCGAGGTAGGGGGAGCGCGATGCGGTTCTTTCTACGTTCCCTATAGGTATGTGTCGCGACGCCTATAAAGGGAACAAAGGAAAGATCAGATATGGCACAAGGTACCGTGAAGTTCTTCCTTGCCAAGAAAGGGTTCGGGTTCATCCAGCCGGACGGCGGCGGCGAGGACGTTTTCGTGCATTACGCGGAGATCAAGGACGACGGCAGCACCAATAAGTTCAAGATGCTGTACGAGGGCGATCGCGTGGAGTACACGCCTGTCCCGTCCGGTAAGGGCACGCAGGCGAAGGACGTGGTGAAGCTGTCCTCCGGTGAGGACCGCGCCTGATACCCGGCGCATGCAAGGATGCGCACACAGAGCCTCGACCGCACAGGCGGCCGGGGCTTTTCTGTATTTTCATGCCGAGAGCACAATCGCCGGGGCCGATGTTGGCACTCGGCACCCGTGAGTGCTAATGTCTGGGTTAGCACTCGGAGGTCGAGAGTGATAACCGGCAGCTGACGGCCGGGGGTCGGTGCTCGGCATCCACGAGTGGACACTGTAAGTACGCAGCCATTTGGAGGAACACACAACCATGGCAAAGATCATTGCTTATGATGAGGAAGCCCGTCAGGGTATGCTGGAGGGCCTCGACAAGCTCGCCAACACCGTCAAGGTCACCCTGGGCCCGAAGGGCCGCAACGTGGTGCTGGACAAGACCTACGGCGCCCCGACCATCACCAACGATGGTGTGTCCATCGCCAAGGAAATCGATCTTGAGGATCCGTACGAGCGCATCGGCGCCGAGCTGGTCAAGGAAGTCGCCAAGAAGACTGACGACGTCGCCGGCGATGGCACCACCACCGCAACCGTGCTGGCCCAGTCCCTGGTTCACGAAGGCCTGAAGAACGTGGTCGCCGGTTCCAACCCGATCGCCCTGCGTCGCGGCATCGAGAAGGCCACCGAGGTCATCGTCAAGGAGCTCGTCGCCGCCGCCAAGGACGTCGAGACCAAGGACCAGATCGCCGCCACCGCCACCATCTCCGCCGCTGACCCCGAGGTCGGCGAGAAGATCGCCGAGGCCCTGGACAAGGTCGGCCAGGATGGCGTCGTGACCGTCGAGGACAACAACCGCTTCGGCCTGGACCTCGACTTCACCGAGGGCATGCGCTTCGACAAGGGCTACATCGCCCCGTACTTCGTGACCAACGCCGACGACCAGACCGCCGTGCTGGAGGATCCGTACATCCTGCTGACTTCCGGCAAGGTCTCCTCCCAGCAGGACATCGTCCACGTGGCCGAGCTGGTCATGAAGACCGGCAAGCCGCTGCTGATCATCGCCGAGGACGTTGACGGCGAGGCTCTGCCGACCCTGATCCTGAACAACATCCGTGGCACCTTCAAGTCCTGCGCCGTCAAGGCCCCGGGCTTCGGCGACCGCCGCAAGGCCATGCTGCAGGATATGGCCATCCTGACCGGCGCTCAGGTCGTCTCCGACGAGCTGGGCCTCAAGCTCGACTCCATCGACGTTGACGTGCTCGGCCACGCCAAGAAGGTCATCGTCTCCAAGGACGAGACCACCATCGTCCAGGGTGCCGGCTCCAAGGAGGACATCGACGCTCGCGTGGCCCAGATCCGCGCCGAGATCGAGAACACCGACTCCGACTACGATCGTGAGAAGCTGCAGGAGCGCCTGGCCAAGCTGGCCGGTGGCGTGGCCGTCATCAAGGTCGGCGCCGCCACCGAAGTCGAGGCCAAGGAGCGCAAGCACCGCATCGAGGACGCCGTGCGTAACGCCAAGGCCGCCATCGAGGAAGGCCTGCTGCCCGGCGGTGGTGTGGCCCTCGTTCAGGCTGCTGCCAAGGCCGAGAAGGATGAGGCCGTCACCTCCCTGACCGGCGAAGAGGCCACCGGTGCCGCCATTGTGTTCCGCGCCATCGAGGCCCCGATCAAGCAGATCGCCGAGAACGCCGGTGTCTCCGGTGACGTGGTGATCAACAAGGTTCGTTCCCTGCCGGACGGCGAGGGCTTCAACGCCGCCACCGACACCTACGAGGACCTGCTGGCCGCCGGTGTGACCGACCCGGTCAAGGTGACCCGTTCCGCCCTGCAGAACGCCGCCTCCATCGCCGGTCTGTTCCTGACCACCGAAGCTGTGGTGGCCAACAAGCCGGAGCCGAAGGCCGCCGCCCCGGCCGCCGGTGCCGACATGGGCTACTGATCCGCTAGGGATTAGTCGTTCCGATTAGCTGAAGAAAAGGGACTTCCTTTGGGAAGTCCCTTTTCTGTGTTTTCCCCGGATTCCTTCGCCGGACGAGGCTATGCCCATCCACGAGACTCCCCTCAGTCGTCTTCGACGACGGCTCCCCTCAGAGGGGCGGCAAGGACAGGAGCTATGAGGCGAAGAGTCGCGAGGCTTGGGATTCGGCGTCGGCGTAGACGGTGGAGGCCTGGGTCAGCGAACGCTGGATGGACTCAAGCGAGGCCTCCATCTGCTGTTGGGCCGAACGCCATTGTGCGGCGACCGAGGTGAACTGGGTGGCCGCCGAACCACGCCACGCCTCCTGCAGACTGTTGAGATTGGTGTACATGCCGGCCACGGCCTGCCGGATCTGGGCGACCGAATTGGCCACGGCTGCCGAGGACGATTGGATCCGTTCCGAATCCACTTGATATTGGGGCATGATGCGCTCCTTTCGCGGCATTGGTGAATCATGGTCGATGACGACCGACAATGCCAGTACCGGCCGCTATGGTGGAGCCTATGGCACAAACGAATTGGGCAGAAGGAAAAACGGCCACTGTGGTTCCATCTTCGACGCAGGTGGCGCATATCGCCGGCAGGAAGTCCCGAATGTGGCTTGTCTGCTGCGTTTTCATGGTTGTCGCGGCATTACTGGGGTCCATGTGGATAAGCGGATTCGCCTATGGGGACAACTCGGACGGCACCACCGGCAGCGGCGATTCCTCGAGCTCTGACAGCGGCGTGACCATCACCGAGAACATCACGGACACCGAGAACCTGCTCGGCTCGCACGTCTCCGAGGTCTCCGACGCCATCGCCAACACCGAAAAGGAAGCTGGTGTCCACGTGCACCTGCTCTATCTGTCCACCTTCAACAGCAAACTCACGCCGCAGAAGTGGGCCAAGAACGTGTTGGAATCCATGGACCCGAAGCCTAACACCGTGCTGCTGGCCGTGGCCTCGAACGACGGCAACTTGGTGGTGGCCGTCTCCTCCAACTCGGACGAATGGCTCAAGGACCAGGACACCGTGGACAAGCTCTCCGAAGCAGCCCAGCAACCGCTGATGAAAAGCACGCCCGACTGGTCCGGCGCCGCCACGGCCATGATGGATCAGATCGTCAAATCGCAGAAGACCTCCACTTCGTCGTCCTCGGTGAAGATTGGCATCATCGTGATGGCCGCCGTACTTGTGGTGCTCATCATCGTGGTGGTGCTGATGGTGGTGATCCGTGTGCGGTCCGGTAACAAGAAGCCGCGTCGCGCCAGCGCCCAGCCGCTGAGCTGGCAGGAGAAGAAGGCCCGGAGAAAAGCCAGGAAGGAACTCCAAGGCGACATTCAGGAAACGCCCAGACGAACGCGACACTCTAGAAAGCATGAGTAAGCCTATTGAAGCATCGATCGTAGTTGTAGATGACGAGCCGTCCATCCGCGAACTGCTCGTCGCATCCCTTCATTTCGCCGGATTCGAGGTGAACACCGCCGCATCCGGTTCCGAAGCCATCGAAGTCATCGAGAAGGTGCAGCCGGACCTCATCGTCCTGGATGTCATGCTCCCTGACATCGATGGCTTTACTGTGACCCGCCGCATCCGCCAGGAGGGCATCGATGCGCCTGTGCTGTTCCTGACCGCGCGCGACGATACGCAGGACAAGATCATGGGCCTGACCGTGGGCGGCGACGATTACGTGACCAAGCCGTTCAGCTTGGAGGAAGTGGTGGCCCGCATCCGCGCCATCCTGCGTCGCACCCGCGAACAGGTGGAGGACGACCCGATCATTCGCGTGGCCGATCTGGAGATCAATGAGGATTCCCATGACGTGACCCGCGCGGGCCAGCCCATCGACCTGAGCCCCACCGAATACAAGCTCCTGCGCTACCTGATGGACAACGAGGGCCGCGTGCTTTCCAAGGCCCAGATCCTCGATCACGTCTGGCAATACGACTGGGGCGGGGACGCCGCCATCGTCGAATCGTACATCTCCTACCTGCGCAAGAAGGTGGACGGCGTGACCTACACCGACGAGAACGGCGAGACCCGCAAGGTCACCCCGCTCATCGAGACCAAGCGCGGCATCGGATACATGATCCGCGAACCCAAGAACTGACCGCTACACCTTCGATATCATGAGTTTTCCCCGCATCCCATCCGGCCCCGCCGCGCCCATGCCCGCGCCCCCGGCGGCGGCCGGCCCCACCATGACCCCGGCGGCCGCACGACTCAAGGAACAGCACGAACGCAAGAAGAATCTGTTCCTGCGCCATCTCGACCGCGTCTCCCTGAGCAGCAAACTGGTGGTGTGCACCATCGCCGTGCTGCTCATCGGCGTGACGGTGATCTCCTTCTCCATCCGCACGCTGGTGGGCAACTACATGCTGGAGAAAATCGACAAGCAGCTCAACCAGCAACGCGAACTGGTGTTCAACAACGTCGATCTTTTGTCCAAGAACGACTCAAGCGGCATCAACTCATACTTCCTGCAGATCCAGTACACGGACGGCACCACGGACGACAACGGCGACCCGCTGACGGTGACGCCGTTGCTGCCGCAGCTGCAGAGTGGCATCGTATCCATGCCGGTGCTGCCCACCAACGGCGACACCACCGGCATCAAACTCGGCCAGATCTTCACCGCACCGGCCGTGGCCAGGCAGGTCAAGGAGGTGCAGAGCGAAAGCAGCCAATCCACCTCGCCGGACAATTCCAACAATTCGGGTAATTCCTACGATTCCAATGGTTCCAGCGGGTCCAGTGGCTCGGGCGGATCCACGGATGGCCAGAACGGCTCGGACACGCAGAACGGTGGCGGCACGGGCGGCTCGGACAGTGGTTCGGGCAGCGGACAGACGGAATCATCGGGCGGCACCATCAAGATTCTCGGCAACCCCTCCGGCAATGTGAGCCATTCGGTCCTTGCCGCGGCCAACTCGCCGTGGCGCATCCTGCCGCTGCAGTTCACCGGTCCGGACGGCAAGGGCGGTGAAAAGGTGCGTGGTGTGGTGTACATCGGCCTGTCGCTTTCGGACCAGATCGACATCATGAGCACGCTGACCCGTTATTGCATCGTCGTCGGCATCGCCGTGCTGCTGCTGGGCGGATCGCTGTCCACGCTCATCATCCAGCACACGCTCACCCCGTTGAAGCGCATGGAGAAGGCCGCCGCCAAGATCGCGGCCGGCGACCTGAGCCAGCGCATCCCCTCCGCACCCGAGAACACCGAGGTGGGCTCCCTGGCGGCGTCCCTCAACACCATGCTGACCCGAATAGAATCGAGCTTCCATGAACAGGAGGAGACGACCAACAAGATGAAGCGGTTCGTCTCCGACGCAAGCCATGAGCTGCGCACGCCGCTCGCCGCCATCCACGGCTATGCGGAACTGTACAAGATGCAGCGCGACATGCCCGGTGCGCTGGAACGTGCGGACGAATCCATCGAACACATCGAGAAGTCCAGCCAGCGCATGACCGTGCTGGTGGAGGACCTGCTTTCGCTGGCCCGACTGGACGAAGGCCGCGGCATCGACGTGACCGGCACCGTGCGCCTCTCCTCGCTGGTGACCGACGCCGTGGACGACCTGCATGCACTGGATCCCGAACGCGCCATCACCCGCCAGATCATCACGCTGGAGCCCGCACGCGACCTCAACCATCCCGCCACGCTCCACGTGGAGGAAGGCGACTGGCAGGACGTGACGCTGCCCGGCGACGCCTCGCGCCTGCGCCAGGTGGTGACGAACATCGTGGGCAATATCCACCGCTATACGCCCGTCGACTCCTCGGCGGAGGCCGCGCTCGGCGTGATGCCCGCCGCCATCGACCCGAAGCAGCTTGCCAAGATGCCCGCCACGGACGCCTCGTTGCGCCGGTTCATCGACGCCGCCGAAGTGGGGTCCTCGATGCAGACCGGCTACAAATACGCGGTGCTGCGGTTCATCGACCACGGTCCCGGCGTGCCGGATGCCTCCCGTTCGCAGATTTTCGAACGCTTCTACACGGCCGACCCCTCCCGCGCCCGCGAAAAGGGCGGCACCGGTCTCGGCATGGCCATCGCGCAGTCCGTGGTCAAGGCGCATCACGGCTTCATCTGCGCCACGGCCACCGACGGGGGAGGCCTGACGCTGACCGTGGTGCTGCCCATCGAACCGATGGCCCCGACGGTCGCGGCCCAGCCGACTACGGCGGGGATGCCCGGCGGCAAGACGAAGGACGGCAAGTCCGGCAAGGGCGCGAAGAACGCCAAGGGCAAGCAGAAGTCATCGTGGTTCTCCGGCGAGGGCCGGTCCCAGACCGTCCAGCAGCCGGCGCAACCCGTGCAGGCGGCTGCTCAGGCCACTCAAGCTGCTCAGCCTGCGCAGTTTGCCGCCCAATCGGCTCAGGCGGTACAGTCCGGGCAGGTCGCGCAGGCGAGCGCTGCGAACCAGGTGACGAATCCGAATCAGTCGGGCCAATCGGGCCGGGGCGGCCGGTTGGGCTGACTGGTGACGGGCCTTCCGACTCAGCCCAAAGCATGAGGTCAAGCCCTGTGCGGTAAACTGGTACTTTGGTTTACTACTGATCTCAAGGATTAAGGAAGGTTTGCAATGCCCACCGGTCGAGTTCGTTGGTTTGACGCAGCCAAGGGATATGGCTTCATCACCAGTGAGGAAGGCAAGGACGTGTTCCTGCCGGCTCAGGCCCTGCCCGCAGGCGTGACCACGCTGCGCAAGGGTGCCAAGGTGGAGTATTCCGTGGTGGACGGTCGCCGCGGCCCGCAGGCCATGGGCGTGCGCACCATCGCCTCCGCCCCGAGCCTGGTCAAGGCCACCCGCCCGAAGGCGGACGACATGGCCGCCATCTGCGAGGACCTCATCAAGATGCTTGACACGGCCGGCAACACGCTGCGCCGCCATCGTTACCCCTCCGCAGCCGAAAGCAAGAAGCTGGCCACCCTGCTGCGCGCCGTGGCGGACCAGTTCGACGTACAGGACTGAAGATTTGTCTATGACTGATAACACCGAAACCGCAGCTGCGCCCGATCCGCGCGCCATCGCGCAGGCCGTGCTGCTCGAAGTGGCCGACGAGCCCGAGCAGGTGGGGAACTTCGTCGAGGCGATCGAACTCGAGGATCACGTCACCGACTTCCGCTTCCAGGCCGCCGTGCGCGGATACGAAGGCTGGCAGTGGTCGGTGACGCTGTTCCATGACATCGAGCTGGATTCCTGGACCGTCAACGAATCCTCGCTGGTGCCTACGGACAGTGCGCTGATGCCGCCCAAGTGGGTGCCGTGGAAGGATCGTCTGGAACCCACCGATCTTTCCCCCACCGACTCCATCGGCACCGATCCGGACGATGAGCGCATCGAGCCCGGCGAAGTGGAGGAGTCCTCGTTGGAGGACGTGAACGACGCCGTCCAGACCTTTCGGCTCACCCGACGCCATGTGCTGAGCCCGCTGGGCCGCGCGCAGGCCGCCAAGCGCTGGTATGAGGGCCCGCGCGGTCCCAAGGCGCTGAGCACCAAGACCGCCGACGGCAACCTGTGCTCCACCTGTGGTTTCTTCGTGCCGCTGACCGGCGAGCTGGACCGCATGTTCGGCGTGTGCGCCAACAAGTGGAGCCCGGATGACGGCCGCGTGGTCTCGTTGGACCACGGTTGCGGCGAGCACTCCGAGATCGAGCCTCCGGAGCCGAGCCATCTGTGGGTGCAGTCCAAGCCGGCCTTCGACGACATGCATGTGGATGTGATCGCCTCCGCGAGCCGCAAACGCGGCAAGTCCGCCGATGAGAGCGAGGAATCCGAAGACGAGGAATCCACCGAGGATATGCTTTCCGGCGTGGTGGCGGATGCTGTGGCTGCCAACGCCGCGGGCGAGGATATCGCCGTTGCCGATGAGGATATGGACGACGCCGACGTTCCGGTGATTGCCGGGGACGATGCCGACGATGCCGATTCGGATGAGGCGACCGAAGAGGACATCCTGCGTAACACCGAGCCCGACGATGGCGACGATCTGGACGATGAGTCGGATGAGGACGCCGATGGCATGATCGCCGTGGACGACGACGTGGCGCCGGGACTGGAGGCTGTGGTCGACCTCATCGAACAGCTGCGTCAGGCCAAGGCCGAGCGCGCTGATGCCGATGATGACGCGGATGACGCGGATGATGACGAGGAGTCCGGCGAGTCCGAGGCTGAATCCGAGAAGGCCGAGCCGGAGGATTCCGAGGAGACGGAATCGACTGAGGACGAAGAGCCAGGAACCGAGGGTCTTGACGTCTCGGACACTGAGGAAGAGACCGGAGCCGGGGAGTCCGAGGGTGATTCCGATGAACGGGATATGGCCGATGTGACTGAGGAATCGACCGAGGACACCGTTGACGGCGGTGCCGACAATTCCGAAGATACGGAACAAGAGGTAGCTGTAGCTGAGGAGCCGCTGGCCGGTTCGGAGGATGCGGACGACTCCGAAGCCGAGGATCAGGATGATGAACCGGTTGCGGATGAGGAACCCGAGTCGGATGCGGCCGAGGAGTCGGTCGAGGATGCGGCGGGTGACGTGGCTGCAGAATCCGCAGAATCCGATGACGCGGAGGTTACTCCGGAACCGCAGGATGCGGACGCTGAGCCGGGTACCGGGGATGAACCTGCGACTGCGGCATCGGAAGACGAAGTCGAATAGATAAAGACGGAATGGCGGGTTCTAGTGATCGTTGCAACGCTTGGCCGGGTGGCGGGAGTCATGTATGGGCAGGTGGGTTTTCGAGGGCGTGGAGTACGCGAGTCGGGGTCTTATGTGCGAGGCGAGGCGGGAACGCTACG
>NZ_JAFEJP010000020.1:0-39798 GCF_018555355.1 Bifidobacterium sp. SO4 | reverse complement strand
AATAATGTATCTGCTGCTATTTATCTGCCACTTACGCCTAGTGCACCACGGTGACGGTGCATTCGGCGAAGTTGACGATCTGGCGGGAGACCGAGCCCAGGAAGTGGGCGTCGATGCCGGACAGGCCGCGCGAGCCGACGATGAGGTGGCTGGCGTACCGGGAGGCCGCGATGAGTCCTTTGGATGCGGGGATATGGAAGGCGTTGGCCGTCACCGTGACATCGTCGGGCACCGTGACCTTCGCCATCAACTCGGCCAGCATCTCCTCGGCCCTGCGTTGGCCCACATCCACCGGGGCCACGGCGTTCTCATAGCCGGGCACCGCGCCCAGGTCCTTAAGCTGCCAGCAGAACAGCACGTTGAGCTGCCTGTCATGAAGCTGAGCCTCGCGCAAGGCGAAATCGAACGCACGGCGCGACGCCTCGGACCCATCCACACCGACCACCACGGGTCGGCCGGATTCCTCCACAGGCGAGCCGGACTGCACGTAATGCACCTGCTTGGTACCCGGCGTCAGGGCATTGGCGATCGCGTCGGTCACGGACTCATCCTCGCTGCCGGCCATACGCACCACGGTGACCGGCACCTCGGCCTCCTCCGCCAGCGAAGCGGACAGCGACCCCAGGAACCAACGGGCCACACGGCCCAGCGAACGACGGCCCACCACGATCTGCTGCGCGTCGTGACCGATCTGCAGCAGCGCGGCAGTGCCGGACGCCTTCACGGACGTGAGCTTTAGCTTGGCGGGATCGAAATCGATGCCCTGCGCCGCATGATCCACCCAGTCGCGCAGTTCGTTGGCGATCTCACGGCGGACCTTGGCCCACGCTTCGTCGCTGTCCGGCTCGGCGCCCATGTCCCACGAATGCGTCCAGCCGAACACGGCATTGACGCTCTGCCCGGTCATCGACGCCTCCTCCAGCGCCCACTTCAGCGCCGCGAAGGACTCATCCGAACCATCCACACCGACCACGATGTCGGCCTCGGTGTTCAATTCAGTCATCACAACCTCCTTTGGCATCAGTTTGGATGATGAATCATTACGTCCCAGCATATCGTTTTCTTTCCCGCTTACGGCGCAATTCATGGAATCAGGCGAATAAACGTCACCGTGAATCGGTAGAGTAAAACGGAATGTCAATTGAGGAAGGACAAGCATGTTCGAACGGTTTACCGACCGTGCACGGCGCGTGATCGTGTTGGCGCAGGAAGAGGCAAGATCCCTGCAGCACAACTACATCGGCACCGAACACCTGCTGCTCGGCCTGATCCGCGAGGGTGAGGGCGTGGCCGCGAAGGCGCTCGCCTCGAAGGGCGTGACGCTGGATGCCACCCGCAAGCAGGTCGAGGAAATGATCGGCAAGGGCAACGCGGCTCCGAACGGGCACATCCCCTTTACTCCGCACGCCAAGCAGGTGCTGGAGTTCTCGCTGCGCGAAGCGTTGCAGCTCGGCCATAGCTACATCGGCACCGAGCACATTCTGCTGGGCCTGATCCGCGAGGGCGAGGGCGTGGGCACCCAGGTGCTCATCAAGATGGACGTCGATCTGGGCGAGCTGCGCAGCGCCACCATCGATATGATCCGCGGCAATTCCGGCACCGGTTCCGCCGACGGCAAGGGCGACCTGGCCAACGCCGGCGGCGTGGCGGACAAGCAGAACAAGTCCGGTTCCGCCATCCTCGACCAGTTCGGCCGCAACCTCACGCAGGAGGCCGCCGAAGGCAAGCTCGACCCGGTCATCGGCCGTACCAACGAGATCGAGCGCGTGATGGTCGTGCTCTCCCGCCGCACCAAGAACAACCCGGTGCTGATCGGCGAACCCGGCGTGGGCAAGACCGCCGTGGTGGAGGGCCTGGCTCAGAAGATCAACGCCGGCGACGTGCCGGAAACCCTGAAGGGCAAGCAGGTCTACTCGCTCGACCTCGGCTCCATGGTGGCCGGTTCGCGTTACCGTGGCGACTTCGAGGAGCGCCTGAAGAAGGTCCTCAAGGAAATCAAGACCCGCGGCGACATCGTGCTGTTCATCGACGAGATCCACACCATCGTGGGCGCCGGCTCGGCCGACGGCGCGCTGGGCGCCTCCGATATGTTGAAGCCGATGCTGGCCCGCGGCGAGCTTCAGACCATCGGTGCCACCACCACGGACGAGTACCGCAAGTACATTGAGAAGGACGCGGCCCTCGAACGCCGCTTCCAGCCGATTCAGGTGCACGAGCCGACCATCGCCGAGACCATCGAAATCCTGAAGGGTCTGCGTTCCCGTTACGAGAACCACCATCACGTGACCATCACGGACGGTGCCCTGCAGTCCGCCGCCGAGCTGTCGGCGCGTTACATCCAGGACCGTCACCTGCCAGACAAGGCCATCGACCTGATCGACGAGGCCGGCGCACGCCTGCGCATCAAGCGTCTGACCGCCCCGCCCGAGCTCAAGGAGCTGGACGAGAAGATCGCCAAGGTGGCCGCCGACAAGGACGAGGCCATCAAGGCCCAGGACTTCGAGAAGGCCGCCACCCTGCGCGACAGCCAGGAGAAGCTGGAGGCCGACCGCAAGGCCAAGGAAAGTTCCTGGCGCGAGGGCGAATCCGACGTCAAGATGGTCGTCGACGAGGACGTGATCGCCGAGGTGATCAGCTCCACCACCGGCATCCCGGTGTTCAAGCTCACCCAGGCCGAATCCAAGAAGCTGCTCAACATGGAGGCCGAGCTGCACAAGCGCATCATCGGCCAGGACGAGGCGGTCTCCGCCCTGTCCCGCTCCATCCGCCGTACGCGCGTGGGCCTCAAGGATCCGAAGCGTCCCGCAGGCTCGTTCATCTTCGCCGGACCCACCGGCGTGGGCAAGACCGAGCTGGCCAAGACGCTCGCCGAATTCCTGTTCGACGACGAGGACGCGCTCATCCGCGTGGATATGTCCGAGTTCTCCGAGAAGTACGCCGCCTCGCGTCTGTTCGGTGCGCCCCCGGGATACGTGGGTTACGAGGAGGGCGGCGAGCTCACCGAGAAGGTGCGCCGCAAGCCGTTCTCCGTGGTGCTGTTCGACGAGATTGAGAAGGCCCACCCGGACATCTTCAACACGCTGCTGCAGGTGCTGGATGACGGCCACCTGACCGATGGCCAGGGCCGCAAGGTGGACTTCAAGAACACCATCATCATCCTGACCACCAACCTGGGCACGCGCGACATCGCGAAGATGGCGAACACCGGCTTCAACCTCGGTTCCAACACCGAGTCGAGCTACCAGCGCATGAAGGAGCAGGTGAGCGCCGAACTCAAGCAGCAGTTCCGCCCTGAGTTCCTGAACCGTCTGGACGACATCATCGTCTTCAAGCAGCTCACCGAGCCGCAGGTGCGCCAGATCGTGGATCTGGACGTCAAGCAGCTCAACGACCGCCTGTTCGACCGTCACATGTCGCTCGAACTCACCGACGCCGCCAAGGACCTGCTCGCGCAGAAGGGCTTCGACCCGCTGCTCGGCGCCCGTCCGCTGCGCCGCGTGATCCAGCGCGACATCGAGGACGCCATCTCGGAGAAGATCCTGATGGGCGACCTCGCCGACGGCCAGCGCGTGGTGGTGGACGCCGAGGGCGAAGGCATCCTGGGCGAGTTCACCTTCAAGGGCGAGACGTTCGAGGACGCCAAGCCCGCCGACGGTGCCGATGTTGATGGTGCTGACGCTGGTGAAGGTGGAAAGCCCGAGCTAGTCGACGCCTCGACCGCTGGCGACTCCGGGGCGGCTGATACCGGCGCAGCCGGCGAGCAGTCGGCCGAGTAAGGTCCGCTGACAGTCGATATAACGAGAGGGCTTCGATTCCGTGTGGAATCGAAGCCCTCTCCGTTGTGTTTCGGCTTCCTTCCTGAGCGGAGCCATCACGCCATAGAGCGACCGAGGAAAGTCATGTCCGGTATCAGCCTGATGCTCCCCTCAGTCAGCTTCGCTGACAGCTCCCCTCAGGGAGGGGAGCCAAAGGAATCGATCAGCCGGAGAAGTCCACCTCACCGAGTTTTTCGATGAGCTTCATGTTCTCGGAGTAATCGACCGGGCAGGCGATGATGTCGATGCCGGAGCCCGAGCGCAACGCGGCGCGCAGTGTGGGGTAGAGCTGATCGGCGGACTCGATGAGATGGCCCTTGGCGCCGAAGCTCATGCCGAGCTCCACCACGTCCGGGTTGTTGAAGTCCACGTACTCGTGGCTGCCGTCGTGCAGGTCCATCTTCCACTTAATCAGGCCGTACGCCTCATCCACCCACACCAGAATCACCATACGGGCACCCACGCGCACGGCGGTTTCGATCTCCTGCACGTTCATCATGAACGAACCGTCGCCCATGACCGCCAGTACCGGGCGACCCGGGTTCTCCAACGAGGCCGCCACCGCACCCGGCAGCGTCCAGGCCATGGTGGACAGGGAATTGTCGATCACGCAGGTGTTCGAATAATAGGTGGGGTAGAGGCGCGCCATCCACATCTTCAGGGCGCCCGTATCCACCAGGGCGATGTCCGTGTCCGTCTCCATCGCGCGGCGCGTGTCCGCCACGATGCGCTGCGGCTTCATCGGGAACGAATCGTCGTTCGCGTACGACTCGTATTCGGTCTGCAGCAGCTCGTGGATCTTCGGGTGCGAGACGCCGAACGTCACGCGCTCGGTCTTGAGCTGGGCGATGAGCGCGCTGAGCGTGGCATCGATATTGCCCATGATGTTCAGGGCCGTGGAGTAATGCGCGTCCGTGTCCTCGATGAACGTGTTGATATGGATGATCGTCTTGTCGTCGTTCGGGTTGATCTTCTTCGGATCGAACTGCTGGATGGAGAAGCCCACCGCAATGATGAGGTCAGCTTCGTCGAACGCGAAGTTCTCGTAGTCGTGACGCATGAAGCCCACCACGCCGAGGGCCAGCGGGATACGATCCGAAATCACGCCCTTGCCTTCGAACGTGGTGGCCACCGGCACGTTGAGCTGTTCGGCCAGCGCCAGCAGGCGGTTCTCGGCATGGCCGCGCGCCACGCCGTTGCCGGCAAGGACGATCGGGTGCTTGGCGCCGCGGATGATGCTCACGGCGCGGGCGATGGTGTCCTCGGTGGGCGCGAAGCTCATCGGATTGGGCAGTGGCAGCGGATGCGCGTCTGCGGGAGCCGGCATTTCGGCCACGTCCTCCGGCAGAATCAGACAGGTGGCGCCCGGACGGTTGCGCTGGGAGATGGAGAAGGCCTTGCGCACCATCTCCGGCACGCTTGCCGGCTCCACGATCATCGAGGTCCACTGGGTGAGCGGACGGAACACGCTGACCAGATCGATGATCTGGTGCGATTCCTTGTACAGGCGGGACACGTTGCCCTGCGCGCAGATCGCCACCAGCGGCGTGGTGCTGGCGTTCGCCTGAGCCACCGGCAGAGTGAGGTTCAGCGCGCCCGGGCCGAGCGTGGCCAGGCACACGCCGGGCTTGCCGGTCAGGTGGCCCTGGGTGGCGGCCATGAAGCCGGCGCCCTGCTCGTGACGGGTCAGGATGAACCGGATGCGGCCGTCGCGTTCGATGGCCTCCATAAGAGGGATGTTTTCCTCGCCGGGGATGCCGTACATGGTCTCGACGCCCTCGTTGACCAGGCATTCCACGAACAGGTCGGCCACGGTACGGATATGGTTGGTGTTCTCAATCGCTGCATTCACGGTAGGGAAGTGTAACAGGCGGGATGTGCGATTCGGCGTGGGTATGTTGTGACGCCGATGATGGGGCCGGGGTCCGGCTCGGGACGGCAAAAGACTGTATGTTCGCGTCTGAACGATGGAGTCGCGAACATACAGTCTCCTTTGGCCCGTGGAAAGACTGTATGTTCGCGGGCGCTTCGTCCAGACGCGAACATACAGTCTGCCGTCTCGGTTTTCGGGGTGACCGGCCGGCGGATCGAGGATGCGTCGATGCCGTCGACTGACTGGATGGACCGATGGCCCGCCTCTACCGCAGCAGGTCCAGCGGGGTGTCCACCGACTCGTGACGGGTGAACAGGGTGCGGCCGCCACGCACGGACCGCAGCACGGAACAGCGCTCATAGACGGCGTCGAACACGCTGGAGGCGTCCAGTACGATGAAGTTGGCCGGCTTGCCCGTCTCCAGGCCGTACGAGTCGCGCAGACCCAGCGTGGTGGCGCCGTTGACGGTGAGGAACTTCAGCGCGTCGTCGATCTCCTCGAAGCTCATCATCTGCGCCAGATGCAGGACGTAGTCGAGAATCAGCATCATGTTGCCGTTGCCCACCGGATACCACGGATCCTGCATGGAATCCTGACCGAGTGAGACGTTCACGCCCGCCTCGGTGAGCTCCTTGACGCGGGTGATGCCGCGGCGCTTGGGGAACGTGTCCTGACGGCCCTGCAGGTACAGGTTCTCGGTGGGGGCGCATGCGAAGTTGATGTGCGCGGCCTTGAGCAGCTTGGTCAGGTGGAAGAAGTAGGCGTTGTCCGCCGAACCCAGCGAGCAGGTGTGGCTGGCCGTGACCTTCGGGCCGATGCCCGCCTTGTACGCCAGGGCGGAGAGCAGCTCCACGTACCGCGAGTTCGGGTCGTCGGTCTCGTCGCAGTGCACGTCGATGAGCTTGCCGTATTTGGAGGCCAGTTCCACCACCGTGTGCATCGAGCGTTCACCGAATTCCCGGCACTGCTCGAAGTGGGGGATGCCGCCCACGCAGTCCGCGCCCATCTTGAGGCCTTCCTCAACAAGGTCGGCGCCGGATTCGCCGTGTGGGCCCTCGTACGAGTACATGCCCTCCTGCGGGAAGCTCACGATCTGGATGGTGACCGTGTCCTTCAGCTCCTCCTTGAGCTCCAACAGGGCCTTCAGGGAGGTGAGGTTCGGATCCGTGACATCCGCATGCGAACGGATGAACTGCACGCCATGCAGCATCTCCTTCTTGATGCCGATCTTCGCGCGCTCCTTGACCTCCTCCACCGTCAGATCGGACTTGGTCTCGCTCCAACGCTGGATGCCCTCGAACAGCGTTCCCGTCTCGTTCACGGCACCGGGCTTGCGGGCGGTGAACACGTAATCAAGATGCAGGTGCGTGTCGCAGAACGGCGGGCAAACGAGCTTGCCGCCCAGGTTCACGACCTCCGCCCCGTTCAGGTCCTTGCCCTGGGCCGCGAGTTTTGCGGTGAGATTCGGTCCGATGGCGGTGAATACGCCGTCCTCGACCAGGATGTCCTGCAAAGGTGCGGTGTCCGCCGCGGTGCTGCCCGGATTGCCGGTGGCGATGTGTGCGTTGGTGAACAGTGTGGTGGTCATCGAAGGCTCCTTGGGTCAGTTTGTCCAGATGTATTGCCGACTGGTTACGTACGTCAAGGGCTTGCGTAACCAACTGCGGTTATTCTCGGCACCACGCTTTGCGATGACGTGTATCCGATGCAACCGGTGTATTACCGGAGAATGGACAGATTGTATGGTGGTTTCGATTCGCGACGCACTGGCCGAAGAGCGGTTCCGCTTGGCGCAGCCCGTGGTCGAGGTCGAGGGGAAGGGCCTCGACCGACCGGTCCGGTGGGTGTTCACCAACGAACGCGAGGATGTGGCGAATTTCCTGTCCGGCGGCGAAATGCTCATTATCGAGGGCAACGCCCTGCGTGGTGCCGGATGGTCCGGAACCCTTGACGAATACGTGCGAAGCCTGGTCTCGGCGAACGTCGCGGCGTTGGTGGTGGAACTGGTCGAAGGCGTGCGGCAGATGCCGGCCGCACTGCTGTCGGCCGCCCGCGAGCAGCGGCTCACGCTGATCGGGCTCAAGGCGCGCGTGCCGTTCGTGGACCTGTGCCAGGAGGTCAATACGGCCATCGTCCGTGAACAGATGCGCTTCCAACTGGAGGTGGACACTATGTCCACCTCGTTGCGTGAAGGTTTATCCCATGCGGACGGCATCGAGGCCGTAGCCATGACCGTGGCGGAGCTGTTCGGTCAGTCCGTAGCCGTATTCGACGCGGACGGATTGCTCGCCGCCGAGGCGGGCGGTCCCTTCCGTACGGGGGAACCGACCGCGGTGGTGGCGTTGTCCGGGCAATCGCGGCCGGTGGGCGCCCTGGAGATATCCCAGCGCGCGATGCTGCTGGACGAGGACAAACGGCGGACGCTGGCCACCATCGTCTCACCGGTCGCCGCGCTGTACATCGACGGCGGCGCCCGCATCGGCATGATTCGGCATCTGGCACTGGGCCCCGCGGACGGCATCCACGCCTCGCTCTCCGAGGCCAAGGACGCCCACGCCATGCTCACCGCCCTGGGCTTCGCCGGATCATCCATCTACATGCCGTTCGCCCTGCGCTTCCGCTCGCTGGTGGAGGGCCTCGACTCCGTCTCCGACATGATCGAGCGATTCTGTGAGGAACCCGGCCATGAGGTGGCCTGCATGCTCTCCGGGGACATGATGACCGGTTGGATGTCCGCCGAGGACTCCACCGGTGGCGTGGCCGCGTTCGACGCTCGGTGCTTCAGGGAACTGGAAAGTCTCGGCGGCGGTATTTACGTGGTGCACGGCAAGGTGGCCATGGACACCGTCACCTTGGTGGACGGCTTCGCCGGCCTCAACGACGCGATGCGCCGCGAACCGCAATACGGGCAGGTGACGGGCACCATGTCCGCCGCGATCAGCCGTTTCGTGGCCACCGAGGATATGGACTGCGCCATACGAACGCTCGTCGTGCAGACCATCGGCGTGGAGGTGGCGTCGCAGCCCATGCTGCTGGACACGCTGTGCGCCTGCTTCGACAACCTCGACAACAAGACCGGAGCCTGCGAGCAATTGGGCATCGGACGGCAGACCCTGTACAACCGACTGGACAAAGTGACCCAGATGATCGGCGTCGACCACAACGATCGTCGGGATTGGTCCACCCTGCTGTTCGCCGCGAAACTGGCCAAGGCATGGCAATCCGAACATCAGGGATGACGGACCGGGCATGGCTGACAGACTGTCCAGCATGGTCCCGGGTGACGTAATCCGCGGTTCATGTTCCGGCAAATCTTGTGCGGCATAGTCATGGTCAACGCAGCGGACGAGGCCAATCCGATGCGAGACATCGGAACCGCTTCGCGGTGACGGCTTGAACATCACAAACACCAAGACACAGCATCACCTAGAGCTTCACAAGACTGTTCGGCGATTACGCCAACCACATTCCACTTGAAAGGGCGGTGACATCATGAGCTCGGCAACCATTACCTCCGCACGACTGATGAACTCCACACCGGAAACCGAAGAACAGGCCATGGTCGGGAAGGTGGCCGTCTCCTCCTTCCTCGGCAACTTCATCGAATGGTTCGATTACGCCTCCTATTCCTACTTCGCCACCACGATCGCCCTGGTCTTCTTTCCGGCCGGCAACCACACGGTGGCCATGCTGCAGACCTTCGGCATCTTCGCGCTGTCCTTCATCCTGCGCCCGATCGGCGCCCTGTTCTGGGGCAGCTACGGCGATAAGAAGGGGCGCAAGGCCGCGCTGGCGCATTCCATCCTGTTCATGTCCGGCGCGAGCTTCCTCATCGGATGCCTGCCGTCCTACTCGGTGATCGGCGTGGGCGCGCCGATCCTGCTCCTGCTGCTGCGCATGGTGCAGGGCTTCTCCGCCTCCGGCGAATACGCCGGCGCCGCCACCTTCCTCGGCGAGTACGCCCCCACCAAGAAGCGCGGTATCTACTGCTCCCTGATCCCGGCGTCCACCGCCATCGGCCTGCTGGCCGGATCCACGCTCGCCACGATGATGACCGCGAACCTCGGTCAGATGGCGATGGTGGATTGGGCATGGCGCGTGCCGTTCCTGCTTGCCGGCCCGCTCGGCCTCATCGTGCTCTACATCCGCACCAAGCTCGCCGACTCCCCGGTCTACCAGCACATGAACGACGCCCTGGAGGCCAAGACCGACAGGAACCTCGAGGACAAGGCCGTGGCCGACGGCGGCATGTTCGCCCCGCTCAAGGAGCTCTTCCGTGGACACTTCAAGGCGCTCGCCATCAGCTTCGGCGCCTGCGTGCTCAACGCGGTCGGCTTCTACACCGTGCTCACCTACCTGCCCACCTACCTGTCCGACACCGTGGGCATGGACGCCACCCAGTCCGGCACCATCACGACGATCTGCCTGGTCGCCTATGTGTTCATGGTGTTCGGCATGGGCCACATCTCCGACATGTTCGGCCGCAAGAAGGTGCTCATCGGTGCCTGCGTGGCATTCATCGTGCTCACCGTTCCCGCCTTCCTGATCCTCAACACCTCCCAGTTCTGGCCGGTGCTGATCGTAGAGCTCGCCATGTGCGCCACGCTCACCGCGAACGACGGCACACTGTCCAGCTACCTGACCGAGACGTTCCCCACATCCGTGCGCTTCACCGGATTCGCCTTCAGCTTCAACCTGGCCAACGCGATCTTCGGCGGCACCGCCTCCTTCATCGCCACCGGCCTGATCGCCCTGACCGGCTCGTCCATCGCCCCAGCCTGGTACATGGTGGGCGTGGCCGCGATCGCCCTGGTGGCCATGATCCTCTCTCACGAGAACACGGACAAGGACCTGAGCCACATCTGATCGGTGAGCCTCGCGTTCCGCGTCCCGCTGGTCGGCTCCCCTTCCTCGACGAGGGGGAGCCTGTCATTTGCGTTAACGCAATCCGACTATTTTTCCCAATCAATCACATAACCGCACGCCGCAATCCAAAGGAGTACAGCAATGGGTAGCAACCGCCGTATGGACCATATGACCTGGCCGGAATTCAAGGAGGCGAAGAACCGTCCCGTCATCGTGCCCATCGGTTCCACCGAGCAGCACGGGCAGCACCTGCCCATCGGCACCGATGCGGTGCTTGCCACCCGCATTTCCGAGGATTTGGCGGAAAAGATCGACGGCACCGTGCTGCCCACCCTGAGCTACGGCTACAAGTCCAAGCCGCTCTCCGGCGGCGGCCCGCTGTTCCCCGGCACCATCGACATGAACGGCGTGACCGTCATCAACCAGATGCACGATGTGTTGTCCGAACTCATCGCGGACGGGTTCACCAAGATCGTGGTAATGAATGCGCATTTCGAGAACGAGGCGTTCATCGTGGAAGCTATCGACCTCATCACCCGCGAGACCGGGGGAGTGGCCACCATCGTGGAGACCAACTGGTGGGATCCGCTGCCGCAATCCGTGGTGGATGAGGTCTTCGACGGCCTTGTGTTCCCCGGTTGGGCCCTGGAGCATGCGGCCGTGACCGAGACCTCGCTGATGCTGCACTACGCTCCGGAACTGGTGCACATGGACCGCGCGGTCGAGGAAGCCGGTGCCGAGGCCAAGTCCTACGTGCGCTACCCGGTCCGTCAGGGCGATGTGCCCGCCCACGGCGGACTCGCCAACCCGGCCGGCTCCAGCGCCGTACGCGGCAAGCTCATCGCCGATGCCTGCGTGGATGAGGTGGCCCGCATCTGCGAGACCGAATTCGCGTGATATGTGCGTGCGATACGTAGGTTGAGGAAAGAGTTCACCTTAGTGTCGTCTTAGCGTCGCCCCGGCACGGGAATCCGTTCAATCGCCGCTTCTACATTGCCAAGTGTGAGCAAGGGCATGAATCGCCGGCGCATGTGGTCCGGCAGGCGGTCGGGGGTCGTCCTCACCATCATCGTATCGACCATTCTTGCGGCTCTCGTGGCACCCAACGCAATCGGTGCCTCGGGAGCCGTTCCCTTTGACGGCGAGGATCCGGCCAGCAGCACGCGCACGGTGACCATCGCCGACATCACCGATTTCCATGGCCATATCGAACGCGGGGCCGACGTGGCCGCCGCCTTCACCTTGGCGGACAGCCATAATCCGGGCAACATGGTGGCCGTCTCGGCCGGCGACCTGGTGGGCGGCTCCCCATACGAATCCGCGGTCCAGCAGGACAAACCCACCTTGGCGATGGCCAGGACTTGGGGATTGACGATCTCTGCGGTCGGCAACCACGAATTCGACCGCTCCGTGGCGGACTTCAATAGCCGCATCGCCGCGCCCGCCAACGGCATCGACTGGCTGTGCGCCAACGTTTCGGCGGCCAACAAACGTCCGGACGGCAAACTAAGCCGGGTCAAGGACTACGTGATTCGCACGGTCAACGGCAAGCGAGTGGGATTCGTGGGTGCGCTCACCGACGCGCTCGGCTCGGTGGCCACGCCGCAGATCACGCGCGACGCCGACCTGGCCGAGCATGACGTGGACGCCATCAACCGTGTGGCCGGCGAGCTCAAGCGTTCGGGCAAAGCGGACGCCGTGGTGGCGCTGCTGCACGCCGACGCCTCCGCGGCCCGCGATATCGGGCGTGACGTGGATGTGGTGTACGCGGGACATTCGCACGCCGTCAAGCGTGACGTGACCGCGGGCGGCGCGCCGATCATCGAAGCGGGCAGTTTCGGGCGTGACGTGGCCGTGCAGGACCTCATCATCAAGGGCCATGGACCTCATGCCTCGGTGCGTGTGGCCGATGTGGACCTAGGCAACGGCGTGCAGCATACGGCGGTGCCCGGCGTGCTCAACGTGGAGGGTATGAACGCGCGGCCGGTTCGCCAGGCGGCGTGGATGAGCGCCGGCGGACAGGATGCCACCGCGATCACCCGTTCGCAGCAGGTGTATGCGTCGGCCAGCGCGTATGCGGCCAAGGTGGGCGGCAAGGTGATCGGCACCTTGGCCCATGGTGCCAATTTCGACAAGCGCACCTCGCCGGGCCATGAAGGGTCGGTGGGCATGCTCGTGGCCGACGCCAACCGTGAGTCGGTGATGCGGCACGTCTATGCCGGCCTGCGATTGCCTGTCGCCGGTTTTGCGAACGATGGCAGCATCAGGACCGCCCGGCTCGACATGGACGGGGACGGTCGTGTGACCGTACGCGAGGTGGACAGCCTGTTGGCGTTGCAGTTCAAGGCGGCGCATGAGACGCTGCGCGGCCGGGATGTCAAGGCCGTGCTTGCCCAGCAGTTCCGCCGCGGGGCGGATGGCGGAGTCAAGAGGCGTTGGATAGGCATCTCCTCGAACGTGGCGTACCGGTATGTGACCTGCGGGGGAGTGGACGACCAGTGTGCGGCCGAGGATGCCAAGGCGAAGGCCGGCAAGGACGATTCGGATGATGTCGATGACCGTGACGGCGATTCGTCGCGGGGACAGCAACGCGGCAAGGCGGCGGCCGAAGCGGAGGAGAACTACGAGAGGGCTCCGGTGCGTATCATGGATCTCACCATCGACGGCAAGCCAGTCGCCGATGACGATCTGGTGATCATCGCGTCCAATTCCTATCTGCTGCAGGGAGGCGACGATTACACGGCCTTCCGTGCCGGCACCAACTACGGTGAGCTCGATATGTCCTACCGTCAGCCGTTGGCCGAATACCTTGCGCGGCATCCCGTGCTTGCGCCGCATGTGCCGGAAACCGGTACGGAGGCGTGAGATTGGTTCTTGGCTCCTCCTCGGGGGCAGTTGAATGACTAAAGGCATCTCCATGTAACGACTCCCCTCAGTCGGCTTTGCCGACAGCTCGTCCTGCAGTCAACGACGAACTTCGTTCGCATCTTGTTGGCTTGACTGTCGTCTCGCACATCGCCTACAAACAGCTCCGCTGTTTGCTTCACGGCACTGTCCTCAGGGAGGGGAGCCAAATGATAATGCCCGTCAGGAATCAAATCCTGACGGGCATTATCTCATAGAAGCCTCAGTGGGAGCTCCTGAAAGCAGGAACTTACTTGATGGCGTTCAGCCACTGCTCCTTGGTGGCCTTCTCGGCCTCGAGCTTGGCCTTCTTCTTCGGATCGGACTCGGCGGCGATCTTCTCGTTGAGCTCGGTCAGCTGGGCGTTGAGCTGCTCCTCGAAGCTGGAACGACGGGCGTCGGTCTCCGGGTCGGTCTGCTTCCAGGCGGCATCCTCGACGGCCTTGATCTGCTTGTCCACGGCGTCGAGACGGTTCTCGATGCGGCGCATGTCGTCACGCGGCACGTAGCCGATCTGATCCCACTCGTCCTGGATCTTGCCGAGCTCCTGACGGGCCTTCTTGGCCTCGGCCTCGGTCTTGACCGGCACCAGGGCCTCGGCCTTGACCAGCAGCTCCTCCTTCTTGGCCAGGTTCTCCTTCTCATCGGCGTTGATCTGGTCACGATCGGCCTGACGGGCGTTGAAGAAGGTATCGGCGGCCTCACGGAACTTGGCCCACAGCTCGTCGTCCTCGTTGCGACCGGCGCGACCGGCCTTCTTCCAGTGATCCATCAGATCGTTGAACTTGCGGGAGGTCTCGCCCCAGGCGGTGGAGTCCTTGAGCTCGTTGGCCTCGGCGATGATCGCCTCCTTGACCTCCTTGGCGTGGTTGCGCTCGTTGTCGCGCGCCTGGGCCCACTTGCGGCGGGCCTGGTTGAAGGTGGTGCGGGCGGCGGAGAAGCGCTTCCACAGGGCCTCGGCCTCCGGCTTGTCGATGCGCACGGTGGTGCGCTGGTGGTTCTGCCACTCCTCGAACAGGTTACGGAACTTGTCCGCGGTGGAACGCCAGTTGGTGTTGTCGCCCAGGGAAGCGGCCAGTGCCTCGGCCTTCTCGACGATCGCGGTGCGCTCGGCCACGGCCTTGGCCACGGCGGCCTTGCGGGCCTCTGCGATCTCGGCCTTCTTGGCCTCGCCGGCGGCCTTCAGCGCCTCATACTGGGCCTTGAGTGCGGCAATGTCGCCCACGACGGCCGGCTCTGTGGTCTCCTCGCCCAGCAGCTTCAGGGAATCATCGATCTCGCGGGCCTTGACGTTCGGAGAGGTCAGGCGGCCGGCCAGCAGGTCGAGCTTGGCCTTGAGATCCAGGAAACGACGGGCGTACAGCGCCAGGGCCTCCTCCTTGGAGACGTCCGGGAACTGGCCGACCTCGCGCTCGGCCTCGCCTTCCTTGACGAAGACGGTGCCGTTGTCGTCCACGCGGCCGAAGGACTCGGCGGCCTTGACATCCTCTTCGGAGTAGGCGACGGTGGCGGCGGCCGGGCCGGCGTTGTGGCGCTTGGCGGCCGGGGTCTTCTTGGCGAATGCGGCGGGGGAGGGTGCATGCGGCTTCGGCACGGAAACCGGGGTCGGCTTTGCCGGGGTCGCCGCGGGTGCTGCGGGCGTCGCTGCCTGCTCCTCGGGTGCGATGGTGTGTTCGGTTTCGGTGACAGTTTCGTCGGCCATGGCCAGCTCCTTAACAAGCGGTAGATCAAGTGGGTGGGTCGCCTCGCATCCCGGATGAACGGGAGGCTTTGACGCAGCCCTCACTTATTATATTGATTTCGTGGCTAAAGGTGCATCAATATCAGGATTTCCGGAGTGGCTCCCCTCCGAACGTGTTGTGGAGCAGCGTGTCATCGACACGCTTCGTAAGGTTTTCGAGCTCAACGGCTTCATCGGCATCGAGACGCGAGCGGTGGAAACCGGCGCTTCCCTGCTGAAAAAGGGCGAGACCAGCAAGGAGATCTACCTGCTGAGCCGTCTGCAGGAGGTCGGTCACGAATCGGACACGCCGATCGAGGACCGACTGGGCCTCCACTTCGATCTGACCGTGCCGCTGAGCCGGTATGTGGTGGAGCATTCGGGAGACCTCGTCTTCCCGTTCAAGCGTTGGCAGATCCAGAAGGTCTGGCGCGGCGAGCGTCCGCAGGAGGGCCGTTTCCGCGAGTTCGTCCAGGCGGACATCGACGTGATCGGCGCCGGCGACCTGCCCGACCACTACGAGGTGGAGCTGCCGCTGGTCATGGTCTCCGCGCTGGAGGAGCTGCGCGCGTTCGGCCTGCCCAAGGCCACCGTGCACGCCAACAACCGCAAGCTGTCCGAGGGCTTCTACCGCGGACTGGGCCTGACGGACATCGAGGGCGTGCTGCGCGAGATCGACAAGCTGGACAAGATCGGCGCCGACGAGGTGGCCAAGCTGCTGGTCGAATCCTGCGGCGCCACCGAGGACCAGGCCCGTGCCTGCCTCGAACTGGCCGGTCTGACCGCAGCCGACGGCGCCGAGCTGGCCTCCAAGTTCGACGAACTGTGCGCCGCGCACGGCATCGCCCAGGATTCCGAGGCTTACACGCTGGCCCGCCAGGGTCTCGACACCCTCGCCATGATCGTGGACGAGGCCGCCGCCATCCGCCCCGGCTCCGTGATCGCCGACCTCAAGATCGCCCGTGGACTCGACTACTACACCGGTTCCGTCTACGAGACCTTCCTCGACGGCGCGGCATCGCTCGGCTCCATCTGCTCCGGCGGCCGCTACGACAACCTCGCTTCCCAGGGCAACCGCAAGTACCCGGGCGTGGGTCTGTCCATCGGTCTGAGCCGACTGGTCTCGTACATGCTGCACACCGCCGGCGCGCACGCCAGCCGCGTCTCGCCGGCCGCCGTGCTCGTGGCCGTGTGGAATGAGGACGACCGTCCGGCCGCCAACCGCATCGCCGCCCAGCTGCGCGCCCGCGGCATCGCCACCGACGTGGCCCCCACCGCCGCCAAGCTCGGCAAGCAGATCAAGTACGCGGACAAGCTCGGCATTCCTTATGTATGGTTCCCGGCCTCCACCGCGGACGGTGCCGAAGGCGAGCAGGCCGCCGGCGACGAGGTCAAGAACATCGTCACCGGCGAGCAGGTGCCCGCCGATTGCACGTCGTGGGAGCCGGATACTGTGGTTGCCCAGCAAACCGTCGAAATCTGACGTATTCGAGTCAAATCGAGGAGAAACAAGACAATGAGCCAGACGGCTTACAGAACACATCATGCCACTGACGTGACCGAGGCCCTGGTCGGCCAGAAGGTCACCCTCGCCGGTTGGGTCGACCGCCGCCGCGACCACGGTGGCGTGGCCTTCATCGATCTGCGCGACAACACCGGTCTGGTGCAGGTCGTCATCTACGACGAGGACATGGCCCGCCCGCTGCGCTCCGAGTTCGTCATCCAGGTGACCGGCGAGGTGCGCCTGCGCCCGGACGGCAACGAGAACACCCACCTTGCCACCGGCAAGATCGAGGTCGTGGCCGAGACCATCGAGATCCTGGCCAAGTCCGACGCCCTGCCGTTCCAGGTGTCCACCGCCCTCGAGAACGAGTCCGAGAACAAGCTGCCCGGCGAGGACGTGCGTCTCAAGTACCGTTACCTCGACCTGCGCCGTCCGTCCATGCAGCACAACCTCAAGCTGCGCTCCGACATGGCCAAGGCCGCCCGCCACGCGCTCGAGGAGATGGACTTCACCGAGGTGGAGACCCCGACGTTCATCAAGTCCACGCCGGAAGGCGCCCGCGACTTCCTGGTGCCGGCCCGTCTGGTGCCGGGCTCCTGGTACGCCCTGCCGCAGTCCCCGCAGCTCCTCAAGCAGCTGCTCATGGTCTCCGGCGTCGAGCGCTACTACCAGCTCGCCCGCTGCTACCGTGACGAGGACTTCCGCGCCGACCGTCAGCCCGAGTTCACCCAGCTCGACATGGAGATGAGCTTCGTGGACCAGGAGGACGTGATGGCCATGGCCGAGAAGGTCATCGCCGCCATCTGGAAGACCGCCGGCTACGAGGTCCAGCTGCCGCTGCCGCGCATCACCTGGCAGGAGGCCATGGACAAGTACGGCTCCGACAAGCCGGATCTGCGCTTCGGCAACCCGCTGGTCGAGCTCACCGAGTACTTCAAGAACACGCCGTTCCGTGTGTTCCAGGCCCCGTACGTGGGTGCCGTGGTGTTCAAGGGTGGCGCCGCCACGCCTCGCCGTCAGTTCGACGCCTGGCAGGAGTGGGCCAAGCAGCGCGGCGCCAAGGGCCTCGCCTACGTGGTCTTCGCCGAGGACGGCGAGCTCAAGGGCCCCGTGGCCAAGAACCTGTCCGACGAGGAGCGCAACGGCCTGCGCGAGGCCGTGGGTGCCGAGCCGGGCGACGCCGTGTTCTTCGCCGCCGGTTCCCGCGAGTCCTCCCAGCTCCTGCTGGGTGCCGTGCGCGTGGAGCTCGCCCGCCGCGAGGGCCTGCTCGACCCGAAGAAGTTCGCCTTCACCTGGGTCGTGGACTTCCCGCTGTTCAAGCCCACCGACGATCCGGACGACGACGATGTGGCCGTGGGCCACTCCAAGTGGACCTCCATGCACCACCCCTTCACCATGCCGTCCAAGGACTGGATCGACAAGTTCGACCAGGATCCGGAGCACGCCATGTCCGATTCCTACGACATCGTCTGCAACGGTGAGGAGATGGGCGGCGGTTCCGTCCGTATCCACCGCGACGACATCCAGGATCGCGTGCTCAACGTCCTCGGCATCTCCCCGGAGGAAGCCCAGGAGAAGTTCGGCTTCCTGCTCGAGGCCTTCAAGTACGGCGCCCCGCCGCACGCGGGCATCGCCCTCGGTTGGGATCGTACCGTGTCCATCCTCGCCGGTGCCGACACCATCCGCGACGTCATCGCCTTCCCGAAGGCCGGTGGCGGCCGTGACCCGCTGACCGGCGCCCCGGCTCCGATCACGGACGAGCAGCGCGCCGAGACCGGTGTCGACTACGACCCGGATTCCGACGAAGACTGATTTCCGCGCCGACTGAATGCGTGAATGATGGGCCCCGTACGGCTACGGCTGTGCGGGGCCCATCATCGTATGCGCATCCGTATGTCGTGTGCCGGTGTCCATTGCGTACATGATGTAGGGAAAGACGCATGGTGTAGGGAATTTCACATGGTGTAGTGATGCAAAACGGCTTGTTTCCGCGGTTTTGCGAGAACACATCCCTACACCATGCGAATTTCTCTACACCATGGGTCGGTCGTCGAGCCCGGCTACCGTCCGAAACCCGCGAGTCCCAGGAACCATTCGTCATGGGATACGACGATCAGCGCGCCCGGATACTCGGCCAGCAACCGCGCCAACGTCCTCTTGGAGGTCAGATCAAGATGATTGGTCGGCTCGTCCAACACCATGAGCTGCGGCTTGGCCGGCAACGCCAGACATAACAGCAGCTTGCGCAGCTCCCCGGGCGACGGCCGCCCCGTGGCCAGCAATCGGTCCGGATCCGCATCAAGCCGTGCGTACGCACCCAGCACCTGTGTCCTGGTCTCGGCCGGCAACGCGAGCAGCCGCTCCATGGTATTCACCCGGTCCTCGTTCGTGGTGTTCTGCGCGATGACCAGGCATGGCACGTCGGCGGCGTGCGCGAGCATCGCACCCATGAGCGACGACTTGCCCGCACCATTCGGCCCGGTCACGGCAATATGGTCGCGTGGCCCAATCGAAATCGCCGGGATCATGAGTCCCGCCGCCGCACCGCCGCCCTCAGACGGCGATAAGCGGATGCGATCACCCGAACGAGCCGCCCGGCATAGCGAGTCCGCCGATTCGCCATCGCCGCTCGACACGGATACGGACGCTTCACCGAACCGAATCACGCCCGGCCCGAGGCGGATGAGCTCGCGGCACCGAGCCGGTTCGATATCCATCCAGAGCACGCCCTCATATCGTTTGGCCGGCACCGAAGCCGAATCCGCAGCCCGTTTCGCGGCGGCAAGACGTCCGTCAAGCTGGCTGTAGGCGCGCGTCACGCCACGGTCAAGTCCGGTCATTTTGGCCAATTGCCGGCGATTGCGGGCGTCATGATCCTTACGTTCGACACGTTCGCCGTGCTGTTTGTCCGATTCCACCTGTTGCACCTTCGCGAACCGTTGCGCCTTCACGGCCGCCAACCGGGCGACTTCCCGCCGTGCTTCATCCGCACGCGCCACGTCCGCACCGTTCCGCAGCTCCATCTGCCGGGAGGCTTCGGAATATCCGCCGCGAAGCGTGGTCACCACCGTCATGTTGCGCGCCCCCACATGTCACCGTTCGAACATGACGCAACGAGCACATGTCGCATCAATCAGCTCCACATCGTGCGACACCACGATGCCTATATCGCGATATCCGCGCATAGCGGAGACGATGCGTTCGCGGGTCTCGGCATCGACATGATTGGTCGGTTCGTCGAGTATCAGCACGTCAGGGTGCAACGCGAGCGCACAGGCGATTTGCAATCGTTTCCGTTCCCCACCGGAAAGATTCGCATATCGGTACGGCCAATCGTCCGCGACTGCCAGGTCGTCGCGTATGGCGATCGACTCGGGCGACCAGTCGGCGGCGAACTCCTCAAGGTTTTCCGGCGCGACGGCCGTATCCTGCGGGCAGTATCCGACGATCATCCCCCGAGAATCCGGCGTGACGGTTCCCGCATCGGGCCGCAGCCTGCCGCGCGCGATCGCCATCAACGTGGATTTGCCGATGCCGTTATCGCCCAGCACGGCGGTCCAGCCGATGGGAAACGCCGCGTCGACCCGTTCGAACAACGGTTCCGGAGCATCGGGATAGGTGAAGGTGATGCCATTCATCGTGAGCATTGTCGGTTGCATAGGTCATGCCTTTCCTCGGGCCCCGTTGCGTCGACATCCGCATGGAATGCGCATCCTGCCGGGAATCAGGCAGAAAGCACACGCGGATCACTGACAAAACAACGAGACGTTTTCGGCGTGCCGGCCACAAACGATGATGATGCGATGACGGTATGGAACCAATGATGACTGCGACGAAGTCCGGTGGGACGAACGCCTATGATATGGATGACACGCGGCGGCACGCTTCAGCGCGCGGGTTCCGCTGCAATACCGTCATCCTTCACAGACGCAACGCTAATCGATTCCTTTCGCCGGTCTTCTTGGCATATGGGAAGACCTCCAACAATGCCCGGCCACTATATCTCCGCATACTGACCGGCTGGCAGCAGACAGCACGGATCCACAAAAGCCAATAATGGCCCATGCTGTAGGGAATAGCCCATAGTGTAGGGAATTTCACATGCTGTAGTGATGAAAAACGGCTTGTTTCCGCGGTTTTGCGAAAATGCATCCCTACATCATGGGATAATCACCACAGCATGGGCCGTTCCCCACGTCGGATGCTCCATCCGGTCACGGTGCGACAATGAAGGCATGAAAACGCACGGACGGGAAGAGCACGATTCAGGGCGTGCAGCCGCATATGTCGTCCTGAATCGCAAGCGCCTCGCCATTTGCTGCACACTGATTGCATGCTGCGTGGTGGCGGAAACGCTGCTGCGCTGGCAAAGCGGGCATGTGCTGTCCTATCTGCTGATTCCCTGCTCGGCGCTGGTATCGCTGGTGTTGCTGCCGCTCATGCCGGAATCAGGCGCATGGCTCGCGGTCACGCTGTACTGCGTGGGTCTGGTCTCGCCGTTTCCGATGTCGTATTCGTATTCGCTGGCGATGGTGCTGGCGGTGACCATCATCTGGCGCGACGGCCGCGCGATGGCGGTACTTGCGGCCGTGCTCGGCATCTCCGCCCTGCTCATCGACCAAAAGGTGCTGTTCGGTCTTGGTCCGTCCGATTCGGTGGTCGTCTCGTTCGCCTACTGCATGTTCGCCGTGGTGATCGGTGTGGTCTCACGTTGGCAGGCGGACCGTGCCCGGCAGTCCGAGCAGAAGCGCCGTCAAACCGAACGCGACGCCATCGCCCGCGCCCTACACGACCGGATTTCCAACGATCTGGCGTACGCCATCATGCGCATCGACCGTGATATCGCCCAGGCGGAGGCGGTGCGTTATGATTCGGTTCTTTGCACAGACGCCGCCAAGCGGGAAAGTCGCCGCAGAGGCACGACTTATCGGAACCAGTATGCGGACGTGGCCGAAGAACGACATTCACCCATGGGGCCGGGCGAACTCCATGAGTTGCGCGGCATCATCGAAACGGCACTTGCCGATACCCATCAGGTCATCAATGCGCTTGACCGGGCTTCCGAAACCGCGATCGATACGTCGGCCGGCCGTGCGCGTGCCGTCGATTACGGAACAGTTCCCCGCATCTCGCCGCAGATCGACTCCGTTGGCACCACCATCGATCGCATCGACTCGCAGGAGGAACGTTTGCGGGCGTTGGGATTCGACGGTCAGACGACGATGCCGGACGCCTTCCCGCAGCTATCGGCCTCCCGCGCCGGGCTCCTGACAGGCCTGCTCGGCGAGATATACGCGAACATCGCCAAACACGGCGACCCGGCGCACGGATATGTGGTGTCCATCGCGGCCGACGGCGACGATATCGTGGTCACGGCCGTCGATACGCCGCTGCCGAACCGCGGAACAGACAACAGCGGCTCAGAATTGGGACTCGGCACGGGATTAACCCGATACCGCAATATGGGCGTTGACATTCGCATCGGCAGCGATTCGACCAATCAATGGTCCATGACCGCGCGTCTCCCCGTGAAAGCGTGATATGCCGCCGTATGTACGGATGCTCCTTTGCGAACCGGGCCGATGAGGCTCCGGTTGACCATCTTTCGGCCGGGTCCACCGGCGCCAACGCGGATGGTCCTGCTGCGAGTCACACCTGATGCGCAAGGAACTCGCGGATCGCCTCCGACCGGGTGCTTGCGCCGAGTTTCGTTTTCGCATGCTTCATGACCACGAAGACCGTGGAGGCCTTGATGCCGAGCTTGGTCGCGATCTCCTCGGTGCTGAAATTTTCGGAGTACAGCCGCAGCACCTCCCGTTCGCGGTCCGAAAGGCCAGCGTCCGGCTGCCGCACCGAAGCCAATGCCGCCCGAGCATCCGCGACGGTCATGAATCCGTCGCCAATCACGTCTCCCTGTGCGACCGTGACGATGGCCTCGGCCAGTTCGCGCGGCGTCACGCTTTTGGCGATGAGTCCCTGTGCTCCGGCATCGATGGCCGGCCGACGGTAGTGGTCCAGCGAGTATGAGGTGATGCACAGTATGGCGGGCCGGTCCTGCGCCTCGCGGATGCGGCGGCACACGTCCGGCCCGGGGATATCGGTCAGGGACATGTCCAACAACAGCACGTCTGGCACCGCCTGACCGCCCTCATAGAGACAGTGGTGCAACGCCTGCGCGCCGGATTCCACGGCCCAGAGCACCCTCATTCCGGCCATCACACGCCCCACTGTCTGAGCCAGCATGGTCAGCGCGAACCGGTCGTTGTCCACAATCCCAATCGTCGTCACGGTTCCATCATGCTTCGCCTGCGTACCGGCCGCAAATCAAGCTCTGACGGCGAGATCAGTTTCCATGGTGTAGGGAAATCCACATGGTGTAGGGAAATCCACATGATGCAGTGATGAGGAATGGCTTGTTTCCGCGGTTTCGCGAAAACGCATCCCTACATCATGGGGGATTCCCTACACCATGGGTGTCGGAATGGTGGTGGGCGGTGGGATGGCCGTGGGCACATACGGGCATGCCGTGCATGTCACACGCATGCACGTAATAAACCGCCATAAGCAATACGTATAAGAGGAACGGTGTTGCCCGCCCGCGTCGCCGTTATATTGCTATCACAGGCGAGGTTCCCGTGTATCGGGAACGACGTGGAAACCGTGGCGTCATCTCGCAGTCGTCCTCGACGGCGATGCGTGCGAGGAAATCCGAGAAGGGACGCGCCGCCGTACGCCGTACAACGCACAACGCGAGAGCGCAGCACAAAACAAACAGGGGGATGCGATGACGTTGGAGATTCTGGACTGGCATGACGGGGATCTGCTGGCCAAACCGGTGTTCGACAAGCTCAACGCGCTGGTGGCCGCCGGCGTGCCGGAGTCCAAGATCCTGGGAGTGACCATCAACACGGACGAGGAATCGGACACGGACCTGTGGTGCCCGAAGTACGGCATCCCGTTCGAGATCACCGGCAACGTGGTGGTGGTCCACACGCACAAGACCCGCAAGGCGCCGCCCGAATTCGCCGCGGCGTTCGTCACCGCGGACACGCGGGCCGACCTGAACGGCGTGGTCAAGCACACGCTGGAGGTGTCCAAGGTGAGTTTCGCGCCGATCGACGCGGCGGTGGAGGCCACCGGCATGGAGTCCGGCGGCATGTCTCCGATCGGTCTGCCGGACGGCTGGCCGCTGCTCGTGGACCAGCACATCCTCTCGATTCCGAAGCTGTATCTGGGCTCCGGCATCCGTCCGTCCAAACTGGTGGTGGATGGTTCCATCTTCGCCGACATCCCCGGTGTGCGGTTCGTCTCCGCCCTCGGTAAGCCGCGCGCCTGAACGGTCCCGCTGCGTGGCTCGCCAACGGGGGAGATGGCCCGCTTCTCCGCGTGTCTCGGTATCCGTCTCGCATGGTGAACATTCCATGTCCGGGTAGTGTGATTCCGGTAACACAATGCCGTTATACTGACCGCTTATGTCAGAGAAACAAGAAGAAAAGCGCCCTGTGACACCGCTGGTGCCGGGCAATGAATCCGAGGGCCGACCGCTCGTCGAGCTCACCCACGTCGAGAAGCACTTCGGCGATCTGCACGTCCTCAAGGACATCAACCTCAAGGTCACCAAGGGCGAGGTGCTCGTGGTGGTGGGCCCCTCCGGCTCCGGCAAATCCACGATGTGCCGCACCATCAACCGTCTGGAGACCATCGATTCCGGCGACATCCGCATCGACGGCAAGCCCCTGCCCCAGGAGGGCAAGGAGCTGGCCAGCCTGCGCGCCGAAGTGGGCATGGTGTTCCAGTCCTTCAACCTCTTCGCCAACAAGACCATCCTCGAGAACGTGACGCTCGCCCCCATCAAGGTGCGCCACATGGACAAGAAGGAAGCCGAACGGCTCGCCATGGACCTGCTCGACCGCGTCGGCGTGGCCACGCAGGCGAACAAGATGCCATCCCAGCTTTCTGGCGGCCAGCAGCAGCGTGTGGCCATCGCCCGCGCGCTCGCGATGAAGCCGAAGGTCATGCTCTTCGACGAGCCCACCTCCGCACTCGACCCGGAAATGGTCAACGAGGTGCTGGACGTCATGGTCGAGCTCGCGCATGAGGGCATGACCATGATCTGCATCACCCATGAGATGGGCTTCGCCCGCAAGGCCGCCGACCGCATCGTGTTCATGGCCGACGGCCAGATCCTGGAGGAGAACACGCCGGACGAGTTCTTCGAGCACCCGCAGACCGAGCGCGCCAAGGACTTCCTCTCGAAGATCCTCACCCACTGAACCCACTGATGACCCGTCGCCCGCCGACTCCGCCGCGCGGAAGGGCGCGAAAGGCCGAATCACATGGCGGCAACGGGCGGATACAGAGGAAGCAAGGGAAGCAGAAGTACGAATATGACTTTCACCAACACCATGAAACGGACGGCAGCGCGGGTGGTCGCCGCGCTGGCCGCCGTGGCCTGCACCATGTCGCTTGCGGCGTGCGGCCAGGACGAGGCGGGCAAGATCCGCATCGGCATCAAATTCGACCAGCCGGGCCTCGGCTTCAAGAAGTCCGGCACCTACGTGGGCTTCGATGTGGACGTGGCCAAGTACATCGCCAAGAAACTCGGCTACTCCGAGGACGAGATCATCTGGAAGGAGGCCCCGTCCAAGCAGCGTGAGGCCATGCTCCAGAACGGCGACGTGGACATGATCCTCGCCACCTACTCCATCACCGACGAGCGCAAGAAGGCCGTCTCCTTCGCCGGCCCGTACTTCGTGGCCGGTCAGGACCTGCTCGTGCGCAAGGACGACCAGTCCATCAACGGCCCCGAGGACCTCAACGGCAAGCGCCTGTGCTCCGTGACCGGCTCGACCTCCGCCGCCACCGTCAAGGAGAAGTTCGCCTCCGAGGTGCAGCTCATGGAACAGCCCGGCTACGCCGAATGCGCGACCGCCCTGTTCTCCGGCATCGTGGACGCCGTGACCACCGACGACATCATCTTGGCCGGCCTGGCCTCCGCCTCGCGCGGCAAGCTGCGCGTGGTGGGCAAGCCGTTCACACAGGAATACTACGGGGTGGGCATCAAGAAGGGCGACACCAAGCTTGCCGTCAAGATCAACAACGCCATCACGGACATGATCCAGGACGGTTCCTGGAAGAAGGCCGTGGCCGACAACACCGAAGGCACCGACTACACGCCCGACGTGCGCTACAACCCGCCCACGCCGGACGAGGGGGAGGACGCCTGATGAACGGATTCATGGAACTCTTCAGCCAGTACGACGTGCTGGGCGCCTTCCTGGTCAACATCGAGCTGACCCTGTGGAGCGCGCTGTTCTCGCTGATCCTCGGCGTGATCCTCGTGGTCATGCGCATCTCGCCGATCTCCTCGCTGCGCGCGGTGGCCGGCGCCTATGTGGAGCTGTTCAAGAACCTGCCGCTGACCATCATCATGGTGTTCATGGTGCTGGGCGCCTACGCGCAGCTCAAGCTTACCTTCTCCGACACCTTCGCCACGAACTTCTTCTGGCTCGCCGTGACGGGCCTGAGCCTGTATACCGCGGCGTTCGTGTGCGAGTCGCTGCGAAGCGGCATCAACACCGTGCCGCTCGGCCAGGCCGAGGCCGCACGTGCGCTGGGCCTGGGCTTCATGCAGTCCGCCACCGAGATCATCCTGCCGCAGGCCTTCCGCGGCTCGGTGGCCCCGCTCGGCAACACGCTGATCGCGTTGCTCAAGAACTCCACCGTGGCCGCCGCGGCGTCCGTCTCCACCGAGACGTCCTCGCTGATGAGCGAGATGATCGAATTCCGCCCCGACGTGATCATCCAGATCTTCCTGATCTTCGCGTTCGGCTACGTGATTCTGATCATCCCGATCGGCATGCTCACCACGTACCTGTCCAACAAGCTCGCCGTGAGGAGGTGACGTCATGGCCGATACTTCGAATTCCGTGCTCTTCGACGCGCCCGGTCCCAAGGGCCGGCGCACCATCCGCATCCTCAACTGGATCGCGGGCCTGATCTTCGCCGTGGTCCTCGTCCTCATCCTCATGCGGCTGCACAACCCGCCGGACGGCGAGAACCAGCTCAGCTGGGAGCTGTGGAAGCCCGCCGTGGAACGCGAGGCGTGGACCGACTTCTACCTGCCCGGCCTGTGGATGACCGTCAAGGCCACCGTGCTGGCCGTGGTCGGCGCCGTGGCGTTCGGTCTGGTCTTCGGCGTGGGACGACTGCTGCCGAACCCGCTGGTGCGCGGCGTGTCCGCCATCATCGTGGAGTTCTGCCGAGCCGTGCCGGTGCTGCTGCTCATGATCTTCTTCTGGCGCTGGTTCGCCTTCGCGGGTCTGCCTAGCCCCTCCTACTGGGCCGTGGTACTCGCCCTCGTGCTGTACAACGGTTCCGTGGTGGCCGAGCTCGTGCGCTCCGGCGTGGGCAACCTGCCCAACGGCCAGCGCGAGGCCTCGCTCGCCCTGGGCCTGACCGAATCGCAGTCCCTGATGGAGATCGAGGTGCCGCAGGCCGTCTACGCCATGCTGCCGGCCGCCGTGACCCAGCTGGTCGTGGTCCTCAAGGACACCGCCCTCGGCTCGATCATCATGTACACCGACCTGCTGCAGGAATCCCGCCGACTCGGCTCGATGTACTTCAACATCCTGCAGACGCTGGTCATGGCCGCGGTGATCTACTTCATCGCCTGCTGGCTGCTCTCGCGCCTGGCCGAATGGTTGCCGGAGCGCATGCAGCAGCGCACGGCCGCACCCGCCGAACCCGAACCGGTCGCTCCGATCGCCGCCGGCGACGCCTCCAACGTGAACCAGATCGCCGTGGCCAAGGAGGTCGAGGAACTGCCGCTCGGCGGCACGCCGCGCAAGTACCACGTGCATCACCGCGGCACCAACGCCTCGATCCGCAACTGGCGCAAGACCAAGTACGAGCAGGGCTACGATCCCACGCAGCCCGACTCGCAGATTGACCCGGAGACCGGTGAATTCCCCGCATTCCGCAAGGCCGAGCAGAAGCGCAAGGCCAAGGGCGGCGCCAAGCTCAACGGCAGTGAGGAGAGCCACGCCGACCACACTGCCCACGTCGATCCCATGCCGAAGGTGGAACGCACGTTCAAGCACGGCAACGACATCGGCAAGGGTCACACGAACCTCGGAGGCCACTCCAAGATCTGACAGGTCTGACGACGACGCGCTAGCCGCGTGCTAGGCCGGCACGAAGAGTTCACCGAGTGTTCGGTTCGTGCCGGCGCCACGTACCTTTGCGGAGGATAGGTTGGAACACATGAAGCTGTTCCGCAACCTATCCTCCGTTTGCGTATATGCGCTCGCCCTGGCCATGATGCTGCCGATGGGGCTGATGGCGGCCACCGTCCCCGACAAGGCCCAAGCCGCTGAGCCGGGCTCCGCCACCAACCTGCCGAACCCCGACTGGGTGGCGTTGCTCTCCGACTACGAAAAGGACTACTGGCAGGCCCCCAAGGACGCCGCGCACGGCGGCAAGGTGCTCGATGCCAAGACGATGAAGCTGGACGAGGACCTGACGCTCGCCATCAACCACAAGGGCGCCGAGGGGCTCGACAAAGATGGGCTTAACAGCCAGCGCAAACGCGCCCTGATCGACTCCGACCTGCTGGGCGAGGAAACCATGCCGGACGCGCTCGGCCCGGTGCTCGGCCGGTACATGAAGGAAGGCTTCAAGCAGGGGCGACTCACCCTCATCTCCGACCTGTTCAAATTCAACGTGGCCTCCACCTTCCAATCCAAACGCGCCGCCATGCACCCGAGGCCTTACCTGGACCGTTCGCAGAGCACGCTCGGCGGCACCAACGACCTCGCCGGACTGCCCGCCACGCTCGGCATCAAGCAGTCGCCCTCCTGGCTGGAGCACATCCCCGGCTACTCCACGCTGCAGAAGAACAGCTCCTACCCCTCCGGCCATACCACGGGCGCCTACTCGTGGGGCATCGCACTGGCCGGCCTGCTGCCCGAACTCGCGCCGCAGATCATGGCCCGCACCTCCGAAGCCGGCAACAATCGCATCGTGCTCGGCGTGCACTATCCGCTCGACATCATGGGCGGACGCATCGGCGCGTCGGCGCAGAACGGCCAGTACTGGCACAACGAATACAGCACGTCCATCATCCCCGCCGCCCGGCAGCTGCGCGACTACCTGACCGAACGCTGCGCGGCCGACGGCCACGGCTCCACGCTCGCCGAATGCATCGCGAACCTCAAAGCCAACGGCGAGGGCGGCTACGCCAACGACTTCCTCGACCCGGTGGCCGCCGAACCGGTCAAGGACCAGGCCTCCGCCGTGCGCGTGTACACGGCCCGCATGACGTACACCTTCCCGCAAATCAAGTCGCAGGCCGGCGCGGAGTTCACGGCCCCCAAAGGCGCGGCGGACGTGCTGCGCATCGCCTACCCGCAGCTGCACGCCGACCAGCGCGACGCCATCCTCAAGGCCACCGCGCTCGACTCCGGCTACCCGCTGTGGAAGTCAAGCGACGGCTGGCAGCGCATCAACTGGGCCAAGGCCCTGTGCGCTCGCGTGACCCTGAACGAACATGGCGACGTGGTCAAAGTCGAGACCGCGGACCAGACGGCGATCGCCGGGCCGGAGGTGGTCAACGCGCAGTACGCCGACAGGGGAGGGCACCCGGCCTCCGACGCGCTCGCCGGCGAACATTCCGCCGCCCCGGCCGGGCCCGACCTCGCCACCCTGCATACGGCCCAACGCTCGGGGTTGATCGCGGCGGGTGTGGTCACGCTGGGGGCCGCGGTCGCCGGATTCGTCGGACTTGCCGTCACCGCCGTACGCCGTCGCGGAACCCAGTGAAGCGCGTCGTGCGGTTGCGGTGAGATGGGCGGACGGGCCTGCGTTGCGGGACATACCCCGCAACGGGACGTACAATCGATGGCATGGTCAAGGACGACAGGAAAACGCAACGTGACGGCAAATCCGGCAAGGCGGGCGGCAAGCAGGGCAAACGCATCGACCGCGCGCTGAAACTCGCCGAGGACCGCATCGGCATGATCGAGGAAAGCGAGACCGTGGCCGAACGACTCGCCAACGCGGCGAAATCGAGCGAATTGCTGAGCGACGTATGGTCGCTGCCGCCGGCGCAACGGCTCATGTTCCACCATGGCATGAACGTGAACGACGTGGACGGCGACTCCACCCCCGGATTCGACGGCGACAAGTTCGACGGCGAACGGTTCATCGACCTGAGCTCCTCCGGAATCGCCCGGTACCAGCGGCTCATGTATGCCAACGGCGTCAAGGGATCGCCGCGCCGGCTGCTCATCGTGCTGCAGGGCATGGACGCCTCAGGCAAGGGAGGCATCGTGCGGCATGTGTTCCGTCAGGGCGACCCGATGGGCATCCACTACCACGGCTTCGGCAAACCCACCGCCGAGGAGCTGGAACACGGGTTCCTCTGGCGTGTGGAACGCGAACTGCCCGACCCCGGCTGGATCGCCGTGTTCGACCGCTCCCATTACGAGGACATCGTCATGCCGCACGTGTACGGCACGTACCCCGAGGACGTGTGGCGCGGCCGATACGACCTCGTCAACGCCTTCGAGCGGGATCTGGCGGCATCCGGATGCGCCATCATCAAGATCTTCCTCGTGGTGAGCCGCGAGGAGCAGAAACGGCACTTCCTCGGGCGTCTCGAAGACCCCACCAAATACTGGAAGTTCGACGTCTCCGACCTGGATGCGCGCGAACGCTGGGACGACTACATGGCCGCCTGGCAGGAGGTGTTCGAGAAGACCAGCACGGCCGCGGCCCCGTGGTATCTGGTCCCGGCCGACAACCGCTGGTACTCCAGGGCCGTGGTCTCCGAACTGCTGCGCACCACCCTGAAGAACATGAACATGACCTGGCCGCCGTTGGAGGCCGACGTGGACCCCGCCGAGGCCCGCCGCCGTCTCGCCGGCGCGTAGGGATGCGCGGGGCCCGCTAGTAAGCTAGGGGGTTATGACTGACGAGAAGGATTATGGCTCCCTGGGGCGCTTGGCCCCCGAATGGGACGGCGACGAACGTGAACGCAACCTTACGGCCGACGACATCTACGAACGCTTCTTCGGCTGGGTGGCGGACGTCAAGGGCATCGAGCCCTGGCCTCACCAGGAGGAGGCCATCATGGACATCCTCGCCGGCGATCACGTGATCCTCAACACGCCCACCGGCTCCGGCAAGTCGCTGGTGGCACTCGGCATGCACTTCGCCGCCCTGTGCACCGGCCGCCGTTCCTACTACACGGCCCCCATCAAGGCGCTTGTCTCCGAGAAGTTCTTCGACCTCGTGGAGGTGTTCGGCCGTGACAACGTGGGCATGATCACCGGCGACAGCCACATCAACGCGGACGCGCCCATCATCTGCTGCACCGCCGAGATCCTCGCCAACCAGGCCCTGCGTGAGGGCGTCCACGCGGACGTGGGCCTCGTGGCCATGGACGAATTCCACTACTACGGCGACCCGGAACGCGGTTGGGCATGGCAGGTGCCGCTGCTGACCCTCCCACAGACCCAGTTCCTCCTCATGAGCGCCACACTCGGCAACGTGGACGCCATCGCGGACAAGCTCGCCGACCTCAACGACACCCCGGACGTGGACGTGATCGCCGACGCGCCCCGACCGGTGCCGCTGAGCTACGAATACACGCTCGACCCGCTGGAGAAGACCGTGGAACTCGCCTTTCGCAACGGCGAGACCCCCATCTACGTGGTCCACTTCTCGCAGGACGCCGCGCTGGAGACCGCGCAGGCACTCGCCTCCACCGGAGTGTCGAGCAAGGAGCAGCGCACGGCCATCGCCGAGGCCATCAAGGGCGTGAAGTTCACCACCGCGTTCGGCAAGATCCTGCAGCGACTGTTGCGCACGGGAGTCGGCATCCACCACGCCGGCATGCTGCCGCGCTACCGCCGACTGGTCGAACAGCTCGCCCAGCAGGGCCTCTTGCCGGTGATCTGCGGCACGGACACGCTCGGCGTGGGCATCAACGTGCCGATCCACTCGGTGGTCCTTACGGCCCTGACCAAGTTCGACGGCACCAAGATGCGGCGCTTGAGGGCCCGTGAATTCCACCAGATCGCCGGCCGCGCCGGCCGCATGGGCTTCGACACCGAAGGCCTGGTGATCGCCGAAGCCCCCGAATACGAGATCGAGAACCAGAAGGCCATCGCCAAGGCCGGAGGAGACCCGAAGAAACTCAAGAAGGTCAAGCGCAAGAAGGCGCCCGAAGGCTTCGTGACGTGGAACGAGAACACGTTCGACAAACTCATCGACGCCGACCCGGAAACGCTGGTCCCGCACCTCAAGATCACGCATTCGATGGTCCTCAACGAGGTGGAGCAGGGCGGCGACGCCCGACGCCGCATCGACGACCTCATCGACGACTCCGCCCAGACCCCGGACCAGAAGGAGCACCTGCACCAGCGCGCCGACGAGATCTTCCAGACCCTGTTCGACACGGAGGTCATCGAGACCGAGGACCGCGCCGACGGCGGCAAGAACTACTACATGACGCTCGACATGCCGGACGACTTCGCCCTCGACCAGCCGCTCAGCCCGTTCCTGCTGGCCGCGCTCGAACTGCTCGACCCCGAGTCGCCCACGTACGCGCTCGACGTGATCTCCATGGCCGAGGCCACGCTCGAGGACCCCAAGCAGGTGCTGCGCGCCCAGGAACGCGCCGCCCGGGACAAGGCGCTCGCCGATATGAAGGCGGACGGCCTCGACTACGACGAGCGCATGGACAAGCTCCAGGAGATCACCTACCCGAAGCCCCTGGAAGACATGCTCGAAGCCGCGTTCGACCAGTACCGTCACGACGTGCCGTGGGCCAACGACTACTGGCTCTCGCCGAAATCCGTGGTGCGCGACATGGTGGAGACCGCCTCCGACTTCACCGGATACATCGCCCGGTACAACATCGCCCGCTCCGAAGGCACGCTGCTGCGCTACCTTTCGGACGCCTACCGTACGCTGGCCCGCACCGTGCCGCCCGAGAAGCGCGACGAACAGCTGGAGGACATCATCGCCTGGCTGCGCGTGCTGGTGCGCTCCATCGATTCCTCGCTGGTGGACGAATGGGAGAACGCCGGCGCCGATTCGTCCGACGCCTCCGAGGCCGCGGCCTCGCTCGCCGCGCCCGGTCGCCGCGACGAGGTGGTCGAGGACCGGCGAGGCCTTACCGTGCTGGTCCGCAACGCCCTGTTCCGCCGCGTGCAGCTCATGGATCTCGACGATCCCGATGCGCTGGGCGCGCTCGACAAGGATTGGGGCTACGGCGTGCACGAATGGGAGGATGCGCTCGACGACTACTACGACGAGCATGAATACGTGGGCATTGACGCGGCAGCGCGCTCGCCCAAGCTGTTCATGCTGGATGACTCCCACGAGCGCGACGAGCACACGTGGAAGGTCCGCCAGATCATCGACGACTCCGACGGCGACCACGACTGGGCCATCGAAGGCGTGGTGGATTTGGACGCCACGCAGGAGAGCGGCGAAGTGGTGTTCTTCGACTACAAGGTGGGGAACTGAGGTAGTGGAATCGGCCTGCGGCCGATGCTGGTTTTCCGCAGGCTGCGCCTGCTCCCCTTCTCTCCCTCAGTCCGCCTGCGGCGTCCAGCTCCCTCGTCAGAGGGAGCCAAGAACTACACGTATAAGGCTTCGGCCCCCTCTGACGAGGGGGCTCCCGCGAAGCGGGCGGGGGAGAGAAGGGGAGCAGGCAAAGCCTGCGGAAATTGCTGCATCGGCCGCAGGCAGATTCCTTCTCTCGAACGGATGTTCGACTCATGCGGTACAGTAAAACCATGACTGAGAACGATCTGTTTGGGGCCACGGACGCGCCGGAGAGCATGACCCGGCCGCTCGCCGTGCGCATGCGGCCGCGCACGCTGGACGAGGTGATCGGCCAGAAGCACGTCCTCGGCGAAGGCTCGCCACTGCGCCGGCTTGCCAATCCGGCCAGCCGGGGGAGTCTGACCGCCCCGAGCTCGGTGATCCTTTTCGGTCCCCCCGGCGTGGGTAAGACCACGCTCGCCACCATCGTGGCCGGCCAGTCGGGCCGTGTGTTCGAGGAACTGTCCGCCGTGACCTCCGGTGTCAAGGACGTGCGCGACGTGCTCTCCCGCGCCCACGAACGGCTCGTTGCCTCCGGGCAGGAGACCGTGCTGTTCATCGACGAGGTGCACCGCTTCTCCAAATCCCAACAGGACGCGCTGCTGCCCGCCGTGGAGAACCGGGACGTGACCTTCATCGGCGCGACCACCGAGAACCCGAGCTTTTCGGTCATCAAGCCGCTGCTTTCCCGTTCGGTGGTGGTCAAACTCGAATCGCTGGAACCGGACGAGCTCACCGAGCTCGTCAATCGCGCCCTGACCAGCGAACGCGGGCTCAAGGGCGAGGTCAAGGCCACGGACGAGGCCATCGCGGACATCGTGCGCATGGCCGGTGGGGACGCGCGCAAATCCCTGACCATCCTGGAGGCCGCTGCGGGCGCCGTCACCGGCGACGAAGCCCGCAAGAAGGGCGCGCGCCGGCCCATCATCACCCCCGAAGTCGTCTCCAAGGTCATGGACACCGCCACCGTTCGCTACGACAAGGACGGCGATGACCATTACGACGTGATCTCCGCGTTCATCAAATCGATGCGCGGCTCCGACCCGGACGCCGCCATCCACTACCTTGCCCGCATGCTCAAGGCCGGAGAGGATCCGCGCTTCATCGCCCGACGCATCATGATCGCCGCCGCAGAGGAAGTGGGACTGGCCGCCCCGCAGATCCTGCAGGTCACGGTCGCCGCCGCGCAGGCCGTGGCCATGATCGGCATGCCCGAGGCGCGCATCATTCTGGCCGAGGCCACCATCGCCGTGGCGACGGCCCCCAAATCGAACGCCAGCTACAACGCCATCAACGCCGCGCTTGCAGACGTGGACGCCGGCAAAATCGGCGCGGTGCCGCTGTACCTGCGGAACGCGCCCACCAAACTCATGAAGCAGTGGGGCAATCACGAGGGATACCGGTACGCACACGACTGGCCGGGCGCCGTGGTGCCGCAGGAATACATGCCGGAGATGTTGCGCGGCACCGAATACTACCATCCCAACGACCGCGGTTACGAGCACGAGGTAAGCCAGCGACTGGCCCGCATCCGGCCCATCCTGCACAGCGAAAGCCAGCAGGGAACACAGTCGGGAGCTCAGTCGGGAGTTCAGCCGGGAACCGGGCCAAAGCGGGAAGGGGAGTAATATAACGAAGTGGTAAAGAACGTTGGTGAGAACGCTCACAACGTTCTGTGATTCAGGAAAAGCGGTTTTCGCGCGCAGGTGGTGCAAGCGGGCGGACGGACATTCGATGAAAGGCGGGCAATGGCGACCATTTTCATTGTGGACGACGATCAGGCCATCGGCGAGATGCTGTCCCTGGTGCTGGAGAACGAGGGCTTCCAGACCGTGACCTGCATGGACGGGTTGCGGGCCGTGGAGATGTTCCCCACCGTCCAGCCCGACCTGATTCTGCTGGACGTGATGCTTCCCGGTCTCGACGGCACCGAGGTGGCCCGTCGCATCCGCCAGACCTCCAACGTGCCGATCATCATGCTCACCGCGAAATCGGACACGCTGGACGTGGTGGCCGGCCTTGAAGCCGGCGCGGACGACTACGTGCCCAAGCCCTTCAAGGTGGCCGAGCTTCTGGCCCGCATCCGTGCCCGGTTCCGCATCGCGCGTCCGACCGCGGAGAACGCCGGAGCCGCGGGCGGAGCAGGGGCGAACGGCACGCCCGCCGAACCCGTGAACCACGTGGAACGCGGCAGCATCGTCATCGACCGTTTGGAGCACACCGCCACCAAGGACGGCAAGGATCTCAACCTCACCCCGATGGAGTTCGAGCTGCTGTTCGTGCTCGCGGCCGCCGCGGGCGAGGCCATCAGCCGCTCCGCTCTGCTCAAGAACGTGTGGGGCTACGAGAACTCCGGGGACACGCGCCTGGTTAACGTACATGTGCAGCACCTGCGCGCCAAGGTGGAGGACGACCCCGAGAACCCGCAGATCATCCAGACCGTGCGCGGCATCGGATACAAGTTTGTGACCCCCGAGGGCTGATGAACGTGCCGAAACTGCGCCGCAGCTTCAGTTTCAAACGGCTGCTGCGCCACGGTCGCGCCGAGGTCCGCCGTTCCCTGCAGGCCCGTACGGTGGCGCTCACCGTGATCCTCACGCTGGCGGTGGCCATCGTGTTCTCGATGGTCTCCATGGTCTCGGTGCGCGCCTCGCTGCTCACGCAGATCACGTCGCAATCGCGCGCGGACTATTCGAACATGGTCCAGCAGGCGCAGACCAGCCTGGACGCGGCGGACGTCTCCGCCACCGTGCAGATCCAGCAGCTCGTCAATGACCTGGCTTCCACGCTCCAGTCGGACGGTTCCTCGAATCTGGTGGGCGTCTACCTGTGGAGCCGGGACACGTCCTCGCCGCGCTCCATCATCCCCGTCTCCACCGAGCCCAGCTACGAGTCGCTGATTTCGGACGACCTGCGCTCCGCCGTGGCCTCCGACGTGGACGACAACATCTTCTACCAGCCGGTGAACCTGCCCATGGAATCGGGCGGCGGCCTGCCCGGCTCCGGCACGCCCGGCGCGGCTCTGGGCACCACGCTGGAATTCGGCGTGGCCGGCAACCTGGAGTTCTTCGCCATCTACTCGTACACGCTGCAGGAACAATCGCTCATGCAGATCCAGCTCAACCTGCTCGCCATCTGCGCGCTGCTGGCCATCGCGGTGGGCGTGGTGATGTGGATGGTGATCCGCGGCATCGTGCGACCCATCGAATACGTGGCCTCCGCCGCCGAAACGCTGGCGTCCGGCGATCTGGACACGCGCGTGGACGTGAACCGCAAGGACGAGATCGGCGTGCTCCAGCGGTCGTTCAACGCCATGGCCGACTCGCTCAACCAGAAGATCGACGAACTTGAGGAGGCCAGCGTCTCACAGAAACGCTTCGTCTCGGACGTGAGCCACGAGCTGCGCACCCCGGTGACCACCATGCGCATGGCCTCCGATCTACTGGAGATGAAGAAGGACGAGTTCGATCCGTCCGCGCGCCGTACGGTGGAACTGCTGTCGGGGCAGATCAACCGGTTCCAGGACCTGCTCGCCGACCTGCTCGAAATCTCCCGGTACGACGCCGGCTACGCGGCGCTTGACTTGGTGGAGACCGACGTGCGCGAGCCGATCGAGACCGCCGTGGACCAGGTGACCGGCATCGCGCAGGCCAAGCAGGTGCCGCTGCACGTTTATCTGCCGAACGTGCAGGTGCTGGCCCGCATCGACTCGCGGCGCGTGATCCGCATCGTGCGCAACCTCCTGGCCAACGCCGTGGACTTCGCCGAGGACCGTCCGGTGGAGGTGCGCGTCGCCGCCAACCGCAAGGCCGTGGTCATCAGCGTGCGCGACTACGGCGTGGGCATCGAGAAGGACAAGGTCGCGCACGTGTTCGACCGGTTCTGGCGCGGCGATCCCTCGCGCTCGCGCGTCACCGGAGGCACGGGCCTGGGCCTGTCCATCGCGATGACCGACGCGCTGCTGCATCAGGGCACCATCCGCGTGCGCTCCGAACTAGGGGAGGGCACCTGGTTCCTGGTGGTATTGCCGCGCAACCCCGATACCGGTCATGTCGCGGACGCCGATCTGCCGGTCGATTTCGCGTCCGCGCAGCCGGACGTGCTGCGCGTGGTCGGCGGGTTCGGCGTGGCGCAGAGCCATGCCGCTGGTGCCACCGAACCGCTGGAAGTACGCAGGGACGTCGAGGAACTGACCGCAAGGAGTGACGATGGGGAATAATCGCGATGCCGTACGCAGGCTTGCCGCCGCCGTCATGGCCGCGGTTTGCGGGCTTGCGCTGACCGCCTGCTCCACAGGACCGCTCGGATTGCCAACCAAAGGCGCGGTGCAAACGTTGGCGCCCGCCGAGCAGCAGACCCGCCGCGTGTACACCAACCCGGAGGGGCCGTCAGAGGATGCCCAGCCGGAAACCATCGTCAAGGGCTTCTACGACGCCATGCCGGCCGGCGTGCAGTCCGACGGCTATCGCGTGGCCCGTGAATTCCTGACCTCCGCCGCCTCGTCCGGCTGGAACGGTGATTCCTCGGCCGTGGTGTACGGCGGAACCCCGGAATTCCGCCGCCGCGCCAACACGATGAGCGCGCCGCAAGGGGCGGAAAGCTCACTGATCGTGGAGGTCCGACTGCAGGCGATCGGCCTGCTCGACTCGCACGGCGTCTACCGGCCCGCGGACAGCACCAAGACCCGCACGATTTCCTACACGCTCATCAAAACGAAGGGGCAGTGGCGCATCTCCTCGCTGGAGGACGGCGTGGTGATCTCCAGTGCGGACTTCGAGCAGGTGTTCCGTCAGGTATCCGTGTATCAGGTGGCCAAATCCGGGAAGCAACTCGTGCCGGACGTCAGATGGCTCAGCTGGCGCAACTGGCGTACGCAGGCGGTCAACGAGGTGTTGGGCGATGTGCCCGGCTGGCTGTCCGGCACGGTGCATGAGGCCGAACTCGGCGCCATCTCGCTGGCCGTGGACTCGGTGCCCCTGAAGGACAGCGCGGTCACGGTGGAGCTTACCAGCGGCGTCACCATGCTCACCAGTGAGGAACGGGCGCTGCTTGTGCACCGCATCCGCCTGACATTAGGGGATGGCAACACCGGATACACGCTGAAGGTCACCGGCGATGGCGTGGATTATTCCGACGCCGATGCCGACGTGAAGCTCGGCACCGACCAGCCCAATGTGGGCGTCTACACGTTGACCGGCGGGCATGTGGTCTCGCTGGCGAGCTCCAGCCCGCTGCGCATGGGCGATGTGCCGGGCTACGACGACGCCAAGGGATTCGTGTTCTCATCCTCCGGCGGCGCGGTGCTGCGCGCGGACGGCGTGGTGGAATGCCTCGAATCGGACGGAACGACCTGCGGCGCCATGTTCGACGGCACGCCGATGAAGGCCATCACGGCCGGTCTGGGCGGCGAGATCTGGGCGGTCGACGAGGACGGGCGCGCGCTGTACGTCTCCCACGAACGCAAGGAAACCAAGCTGCAACCCGAATGGCTCGGGAACACGGACCGTATCATGGCGGTCGCCGTCTCGCCGGAAGGCGCGCGACTGGCCTTGGCCGTGGTGGGCGAGGGATTCAACGGCGTGGAGATGACCGGCGTGTCCCGCGACGGGAACAATACGGTGGATGGCCTGGGCAAGGGCGTCACCACGGTGAGCCTCACCCGCAACGTCGGCATGCTCACGTTCTACAACGATCTCAACCTGGTGTATGCCACGCTGCCCCAGGACGATGACAACCGTCAGGAGGCGTACCGTCAGGTGGCGCCCGGTCCGGCTCAGGTGCAGCGTCTGCCCGACGTGACCGTGGCCGCCATGGCCTCCGGCCAGATCAGCCTCTACCGCCGTCTCGCCGTGCTCGACACGCAGGGCACGGTCCGCTCGGTCTCCGGCTCCCTCGACGGCTCCTGGTCCATAGCCGACAGCCAAGTCACCGCCCTCGGCGCGCAGTAGGTGGAGTAGGTGGGGAACAGTGCGTTTGTCTGGGATTTGGCGTGGTGATGGACTGGTGATGTGATGGCACGTTCCATGCTGGTTGTTTTCGGACTGCGGTGACGGGGAGTGATTTCGGCATCGGTCTTGCGAACTTTGTTCGTGGGTGAGATTTGGGCGAGTTGCGCCGAGGACTCGCCGGGTTGTTTGCCCCTGCTTGCTTTGAAACCGTTTTCTTGTGTGATGGGGTACAAGAAAGTGTGCCCCCATTTGCCTGAATCGGCTTTTTGGAACAAATAGTGGCAAGGCGCCGTGCCCCCATTCTCCAAATACGATGAAATCTCGAAATGGGGGGCAGGCGCTCGTGCTTCTCCAGCTAGGGACGATGCGGTTCCGTCTCTTATTGCGTGAGTTGGGCCCGGTCCTCGGCTCCCCTCTCTGAGGACGTTGCCGTGAAGCAAACAGCAGAGCTGTTTGTAGGCAACGTGCGAGACGACAGTCGAGCCAACAGAATGTGAACGGAGTTCGTCCTTAGTTGCAGGACGAGCTGTCGTAGCAGACCAGTTCCC